>NZ_JBGJZU010000001.1:0-11273 GCF_041354475.1 Microcoleus sp. | reverse complement strand
AAGTGGCAATTCGGCTGCGGCTGAATCTGCTAATTTGGGTAAAAATTCCGAGTTTCCAGTCGATGTTTCGATGCGAGACAATTCGGCTGTGGTTGAATCTGCTAATTTGGCTAAAACTTCGGAGTTTCTAGTCGATGTTTCGATTGGGGAAAATCAGCCGATTTTGAAACAGGCTGAAATTGGTAATTCTGCTGTGGTTGAATCTGCTAATTTGGGTAAAACTTCCCAGTCTCAAGCTGATGTTTCGATGCGAGACAATTCGGCTGCGGTTGAATCTGCTAACTTGGGTAAAACTTCCCAGTCTCCAGTCGATGTTTCGAGGCTTCCTCTTCTTCCCCTGTGGAAAGATGAACTTTACCTGGAATTCCACCGAGGTTGTTACACAACTCACGCGGATCAAAAGCGTTACAACCGCCGCTGTGAGGAATTGCTTTACCAAGCTGAGTTGCTGTCTTCCCTCGCCACGATTTGCGCGGGTGCGATTTATCCGAAGTCTGAATTAGAAATAGCCTGGAAAAAAGTTTTATTTAACCAGTTTCACGATATTTTACCTGGTTCTTCGATCGCCCAAGTTTATGCTGATGCTAATCTAGGATGGGCTGAGGTCGATCGCACTTGTCGTTCAATTGTGCTAACATCTTTGGATGCGATCGCCAGTCAAATTTCTCTGCCTTCTCCACCCCAACCTGATGCTCAACCGATTTTAATCTTTAACTCCCTCAATTGGTCGCGTTCGGAAGTTGTCTCTTTATCCCTTCCCGATTCCGCTGCTACCACTTGGGCGATTTACGACTTGTCAGGACAACGGCTGACTACGCAAATTCAACCGTGCGATCGACCACAACCACAATCTACACTGTTATTTTTGGCAAATAATCTCCCCCCAGTCGGCTACCGGGTGTTTTGGCTCTGTCCCGAAGCTGCTGAAACCCTGGAAAATTCGTCACCCTTACCAGAAAACTACAATCAGACATGGTTAGGTGAAGTTACAACTAATATTGCACGAAACGAGGGTGTTTGTCAAGAAACTCCTTTTGTCCCTCCAATAATGCTGCTAGAAAATGAATTTATTCGAGTAAAAGTAGACAGCGAAACTGGAAATTTATCGAGTATTTGGGATAAACTAAATCATAGGGAAGTCCTGAATGAATCTGGAGGCAATCAACTGCAATCATTTCAAGATGGCGGTCAATATTGGGACGCTTGGAACATCGATCCAAATTATGCAAAATATCCCTTAGCAGCGCCGATACTGAAAGATATTACCTGGATCTCCCAGGGAGAAATAAGGCAGAGTTTGCGTGTAGTTAGACAAATTGGAAAATCGGAGTTTTACCAAGATTATATAGTAGAAATTGGTTCGCCAGTGCTGAAAATTAAAACAGTGGTAGATTGGCAAGAAAAGCACGTTTTAGTAAAAGCAGCCTTTGGGTTAAATGTAGAAGCAGATTTGGCAACGTGCGAAATTCCCGGAGGTGCGATCGAGCGCACAACTAAACCGCAGACTGCGGCGGAAAAAGCCAAATGGGAAGTGCCGATATTACGGTGGACAGATATCAGTAATGACGATTTTGGAGTTAGCTTACTCAATGATTGTAAATATGGTTGTGACCTTCAACCAAATCAAATTCGTCTAACATTACTCAGGAGTTCGACTTGGCCAGATGCACAAGCTGATATCGGCATTCATGAATTTACTTGTGGAGTTTATCCTCACCGCGGAAATTGGCAAGATGCTGGTACTGTACGACAGGGATATGAATTGAATTTGCCACTCTTAGTCAAGGTATTTCCCAAGTTAGAAGGAAATCACCACCGCACTTTGCCGACTGTAGGTAAATTCCTCGATTTATCAGCCGACAACTTAGTTTTGATGGCTTTCAAACAGTCGGAAGACCATGCTAACTTGTGGATTTTACGGTGTTATGAATCCCAGGGTAAAGAGGCTCGGTTAGAATTAGAGAGCGATTTGAGTTTGGCGATTAGTCAGTCAGTGGACTTGTTAGAACAACCGACAACTTTACCAGAGAAATCAGAGGATGGGAAGGGTTTCCAAATATCCCCTTGGAAAATCGCCAGTTTTTCCATAAGGAGAAGGAGTAAAGCGAGTCAAAAACTCTAATGCTAGTTGAAAAAAGCCGGATGCTCCCAAGGTAGAATTAATAATCATCATTCCGAGTAAAAAAACGATGGTACTTGGGTCGATCGCCTCCCAGGCGGTTTTGAGATTAACTACGCCTAAAGTCACCATAAAACCTGACCCAACAATAGCGATCGCAGCCCGGTTCATCCGTAAACCCGGTACATACCCTAACCCAAAACCCAGGTAGGTTAATCCCAACAATAGATATTTCAGTGTTATCATATATATTTAAAACCTTTGATGAGCGTAAACTAACACAGAGCTGGGATTGGGAATCGCAAACGTCCCCAGGGACAGAGTTGTAAATTTGTTACAGCTAAGCAGCTTTATTGTAAAAATAGGTTTGACTTTGTTTCATAAAAAAGTTGAACCAGAGTGAGTAAATTTAATTACAATTGAGTTAATTTAAAAGTGTTTGCTAACAATAATTATTCAATTAACCCAGAAACAAACAATTCTCATGCCATCTGCACGGGGAACGAACTCGGAACAGCTAAAATTTCGTGCAGTAGAGAAATTGAACGCAATTGGTATCGTACTCTTTACGATAATTTTCCAGGAATTTACTTCGTTCTCGACGCTTTGGGAAGAGTATTTTCGCTCAATCAGTTCGGTGCATCTCGCCTGGGTTACAGGGCCCAGGAATTAGTTTCTCATTCAATTTTTAACATATTTGAAAGCCAAAATCAAGGTAAACTGCACGCAGAATTTGCCGAATTTGTGCAGCTAGAAGATAGTGGCTATCGCCAAAAAAGGAAGGCTTGGGAATGCAGTTTGACTTGCAAAGATGGTAGGAAAATTTGGGTAAAAGCAACTGCATTAACTTTGTCGGAACCAGCCTGGGAAATAGTCAAAAATAGTAACAATTCCTTTGAAACTTTCCAACTGCCAAGCGTACTGCTAGTTTGCGAAGAAATTACATTACCCACATATCTAACACCAGAGGCAAAAGCTCAGCAAATTTGGCGAAATCAAACTCAGGCGATCGCCAAATTAGCCAAAAGTCAAGCTACTGAAAAGAAAAATATAGAAGAATTTATCCGAGAAATTACGGAAACGGCTGTGAATGTTGTAAAATGCGATCGGGCTAGCATTTGGCTGTACAGCGAAGACCGCACCCAGCTTCACTGTATTGACCTTTACGAACAAAATACCAAACTCCATTTCGTACAAATAATTGTCACAGCAGCAGACTGTCCGGCTTATTTTCGAGCGTTGAAGTCCGAAAGTATGATCGCAGCAGTGGCTGCAACTAACGATCCCAGAACGCGAGAACTAGCAGGTCTTTATTTTTCCGATCGAGGTATTACTTCCCTATTAAACGTACCCATTATGTTGGGTGGTAAAATGGTAGGAATTGTGAATATTGAACGTGCTGCGTGTGACAGTGAGTGGACGGAAGACGAACAGTATATCACCAAAATATTAGCAGATTTTGTTTCAACAAGTTTGTCAGTCAGCGAAAGAGTAAAAATCGAATTAACGCGACGGGAACAGCAGCAAAACTTGATGAATGATTTTTACGAAAAACTAGAAGCACGAGTAGAAAAACGCACAGCAGAACTGAGTAAAGCCAATCAAGAACTGGCTGAAAGAATCTTTAAAAAAGAACAAATAGAGGCAGAAATCCGACAGCAGCAGCAAGAACAGCAAATTATTCTGGATTCCATACCAGCCATGATTTGGTACAAAGATACCGAAAGCCATTTGCTGCGAATCAACAAAGTGGCAGCAGCATCTAGAGGTTTGCCTCCAGAGCAATTAGAAGGTAAATCATTTTATGAAATCTATCCCGACGAAGCAGAGCAATATTATTTAGAAGATTTACAAGTAATTAATTCCGGCGTTCCCCGATTAGGCAAAATTCACCAACTGCCCACTGTCTCCGGTCAAAAATGCTGGGTACGCACAGACAAAATACCTTACCACGACAGCGCAGGTAAAGTAGCAGGTGTGATAGTTTTTTCAGTAGATATTACGGAGTTAAAGCAAGTAGAAATAAGACTGCGAGAATCGCGCGATCGACTGAAAGAAAGAGTTGAAAAACGCACGGGGATGTACAGGCAGGCCATGACTGCTTTGTACTCCGCCAATATGCAGCTTCAACAATTAATCAAAAATGATAGTTTGCCCCAAAAAATTAACCGCAAAACCGCCACCGATTACCTGCTAGAATGTGAAGCTTATTTTGAAGCAGTCGCCGTCGCCGACCGGGACACGATTTTGAATGTCAGCAAAAATTTTGCCGATTTATTCGGTTACAAACCCCATGAAATGGCGGGGATGAGTTTGTTGGAACTGCTGTCGCCACAATCTTATAAACAAGCACCACAAATGATTTCAGCAGCCAGCAATACAATCTGCGAAACTGTTTTTATCAAGCGAGATGGGACAACTTTTCCGGCTGATGTTCGCAGCAAATTCGTATTATGTGAAGGTCGATTACTTCAGGTTAAAGCCGTGCGAAACCTGACAGAAAGTAAATTACTAGAAGCAGAATTAGAGAGGTCACGTTCTATTTTGCACGCAACTTTGGAAGCGACAGCAGATGGTATTTTGGCTGTCACTACAGCAGGAGAAATGATTAGTTTTAATGAAAATTTAGTAAAAATGTGGGGAATTACCGAAGAAATTAAAAACTCAATGGATCGCAGGATGCGCTTGGCATTTCTCACTCAACAAGTTAAAGACCCTAAAGCTTTTATCTGCCGAATTCAAGAAATTTATAACCATGCTGAAGCTGAAATCTGCGATATTTTAGAATTTAAGGATGGTCGCACTTTTGAACGCTATACTCAGCCTATTAGAGTGGGACACAATATTATTGGCAGGGTATGGCGCTTCCGTGATATTACCTCTCGCTCTAAGGTGACGGCAATGTTGGGAGATAGTCAAAGACGTTTTCGGGCAATTTTTGATTCTTCGTTTCAATTTGTGAGCCTGTTGAAACCGGATGGTACTTTGTTAGAAGCTAACCAAACTTCTCTAGATTTTGCAGGAATCAATCTGCGGGATGTGGCTAATCTTCCATTTTGGCAAGGACCTTGGTGGGCAGGGCTTCAGGAAATTCAAGAACAGTTAAAACAAGCAATTTCTCGCTCGGCAAAAGGTGAATTAGTCCGCTATGAAGTGGAATTTAAAGGTACAAATCGGACGGCTATTATAGATTTTTCTCTGAAACCAGTAACCGATGAAACTGGTCAAGTGGTATTGCTATTGCCGGAAGGTCGAGATATTACAGAAAGCAAGCAAGCTCAAGTCGCCCTGCGACAGCAGGTAGAACGGGAACGCCTAATCGCGCAGATTCAATCGCGCATCCGTTCTTCCCTAGACCTCCAAGATATCCTCAATACTACGGTAGCGGAAGTGCGGGAGTTTTTAGCAACGGATCGAGCGATTGTTTTCCGCTTCCGGCCTGATTGGAATGGAGATGTGGTGGTGGAGTCGGTTGGGGAAGAATGGATACCACTTTTGGGGATGGTTTTTGATGATTGTTGTTTTGCCCATTCTTATATCGGACAGTATTTGAAAGGCAGAATTCGAGTTATTGAGGATATTCAAGCTGCGGGTTTGGATGAGTGTCACGTTAATTTTTTGAGGGAGTGTCAGGTGCAGGCGAATTTGGTGGTTCCTATCCTACAGCAGGGTATAGAATCTAGGGAAGGTAACGCTTCTTGTCATATACCGAAATTGTGGGGTTTGCTAATCGCCCACCACTGTTCTGGACCTCGCAAGTGGCAACAGTTTGATGTGGATTTACTGAGTCAGTTGGCTACTCAATTGGCGATCGCGATCGAACAATCTTTACTTTACCAGCAGTTAGCAGCAGCCAATCAAAGATTAGATGGCTTGGTGAATTTGGACAGTCTAACTCAACTAGGAAATCGTCGTCGCTTTGACGAAGTTTTGAACAGAGAATGGGAGCAATGTAGTAGTTCCCAGCCACTATCTTTGATTATGTGCGACATTGACTGTTTTAAACTTTACAACGACAATTACGGGCATCAAGCGGGGGATGCTTGTTTGCAACAAGTGGCACGGGCGATCGGAGATACTTGTGCAGAAGTATCTCCAGAACAGCTTTATTTGCCTGCTAGATATGGTGGCGAAGAATTTGGGGTAATTTTGCCAAATACAGACCTGGTTAGGGCGGGGACAGTTGCTGAAGCAATCCGCAGCCGTGTTAAAGCTTTAGCTATTCCCCATATCAAGTCCGTTGTCAGCGATTGCGTGACTCTGAGCTTGGGAGTTGCGAGCATTTCCGAAGGTCAAAACTCACCTAAAATGCTGATAGAAGCGGCGGATAAAGCGCTTTATCAAGCTAAGTCTAGCGGGCGCGATCGAGTAGGGATTAATCAGTAGTTCATAAGTGGTTTGTAGCAATAACTTTAGTCGGGGAATAGCTAACAACTTGCCAAGCCAACTAAAGCGATCGCTACCAAGTATGAGTTATTTAGTTAACAGTTGTTGAAACACTTCATACATTTCCCTTGCTAACTTATGAGGATTCCACAAAGGTGCAAGATGTTCTGGCTGTTTAGATTTAATCAAGTGTTCTTTCACCGCATTTCGGAAACTAGCATCTCGCCCAAACTTAACTCCCCACTGGGTGTATTCTTCCCAACTCCAAGCCGCACCCATATCCAGATTTGCACTTTTGAGAAAAGCATAACCCATCCGCGAAAGATATTGGTCGCCGGATCTAGTTACCACTGGCAAATTCGCCCACAAAGCCTCCAAATTATGAGTACCACCATTATAAGGATAGGAATCTAAAAGCACGTCAGCCACATAATAAATGGCGCGGTGTTCTTCTTCCGTTTTGGTTTGCCCCACAAACTTAATCCGAGTAAAATCTACTCCTTGAATATCGCATTCTTCGCGGTAAGTGCTGTGAATTACTTCAGGATCGCCTTGACCTTTACGGATTAGCAAACTATCAGGAACTTCTTTGAGTATTTTAACTTGAGCGCGCACCATTTCAGGATTAGTTTTTCTCCCTGGTGCCACGCAGAGATAAGTCATTTGATCTAACCCAATACCGAGGGAAGTTCTAATCGCTTCTCGATTGACTGAAATGCTTTCTAATGCGCCAATTGCTACGGAACAACTAGGCAATCTCACTAACTGTTCTAAGTAATGTTTTTCAACACCGGCGGGGTGAGTGTGTTCGTCGCACAGAAAATAGTGATTGTCTGAGATATAAGGTGCATCAAATCCTAGCCAAGAAACACAGATACCAGCGGGATACTGGTGTAACACTTCTACATTTGTTGGTACTGTCATCGAGTCTAAATCGATTAATACATCCAAATCGTCTTGCCGCACTTCGGCGAGAATTTCACCACCATCTGCAAAACCATTTGGATACTTTTTGGGCCAATAAAATTTGCCCGCCATGTCTTCAAATCGCTGGGTTACTTCATCTTTGTTAAGTTTGCCGGTGACGTAGAGGTGAACGTGGGGAGTGATGCGGCTTAATTCCCGAATTAAAGCTTCGCTGCACCAGCCGACGGAGTGACGACGGAAGTGTTTTGAGAGGAAGCCGATTCTTAAAGGTTTTTGTTTTGTTTGGTAATTGACTGGTTTGATTCTGTCGATTGATTGCCGTGGAGGAAGGACTTTTTTGTAGTATTCCTTGGCAACTAATCGGTAAAAGCTGGCATTTTTCTCGCGATTATCTCGCAGGTGAGAAACTGCAAACAAGAAGATTTCGTAGAGCAGTTTTAGTTCGATATTGGTAAAGGTTTCGATTTTTTCGTAGGAGAGTGCTTCGATTTGTTCGAGTTTCTGAATTGCCTGTTTGCTCACCCCTGATTGCAGATAGGAGAAAACGTAAGCGGTGGCTGACATGACTGGTACTTGTTCGCCACAGTTTTCGCAGTAGTTGTCTGCGACTCTGCGAGCTCCTGCTAGGTTGGTGGAATGGCTTAGTAAGTCGCACAATTGTTGGTGGGCTTCGCTGAATTTGGGGTTGAATTCGATCGCCTTTTCAAAATTGGCGATCGCCTCCAAGGGCTTATCCTGCTTTTGAATGTGTCCCATCCGACAGTAAACTTCTGCCCAATTTGGTTTGAATACCAGGGCTTCTTGATAGCTGGCTTGGGCTTCTTCCAGTTTGCCTAACATAGATAAAGCGTTACCTAAATTGGCGTGAACATCTGCCCAGTCTGGCTTAATTTTGAGGGCATTTTGATAACTGGTAACTGCTAATTCGTACTTTCCTTGCTGCAAAAATGAATTGGCAAGGTTGGAGTGCAAAACTTCTAATTCCGGCTTTAATTCTACAGCTTTCTGATAATAAGTAATGGCTGCATCGAGATTGCCTTGTTGCGATCGCGCACTGCCGATGTTAGCATAGGCTTCGGCCCAATCTGGCTTAATGGCGATCGCCTTTAAATAGCTTTCAATAGCTTCATCGCGCTTGCCTTGAGTGAAAAGTCGGTTAGCTAGGTTAAAGTGGAAATCTGCACCGACTAGCTGGGGATTAAGTTCGGATGTTCTCTGAAAACAGGCGATCGCGGCTTCCACGTTGCCATATTTGTGATATACTTTACCTAAATTCCAGTGAGCGCCCGCTAAATTGGGACTGAGGACAATGGCGGCTTCGTAATGGGCGATCGCCTCTTCCAAGCGATCCATTTTAAAATACATACTGCCGATATTAGCGCGAACTTCAGCAAAATTTGGTCGCAATTCTAAGGCTTGAGAATAGGAGCGAATTGCTGCTTCAAGTTTGCCTATAGCTTGCAAAGCATTCCCTAAAGTGACGTAAGCATGAATGTAATCTGGTCGAGTTTTGATGGCCAAATGACACGCTGCGATCGCTTCAGTAACCTTACCTTTTACCAAACAATCTTCTGCCAGATTTTTGTAGCCTTCAACTTCTTTAAAATTGGCAATTTCCTCATTGCTGGGAACATTCAATTGAGAAACTTGTTCAGAAACTTCCGCTGGATTTGTGAAGGATGTATTTAAATTTTTATTAGTTTCTGATGGTGGCAAATTGATACTGGAAGGCTGTAAACCATAGCCTTCGTCTTTGTTGACAGTTACCCCTTGTTGTGGGTCAGATTCTGGCTCTAATTCCAGAAATTTGCTAGGGGTGTTTTCCTGCTGTTTTTGTTTAAGTAAATCGGATATTTTCTCTGCTATGCTTGCATCTTCAGGTTGCATTTCCAGGACTTTTTGATAACAAGCAATGGCGGCATCTAACTTGCCTTGATAATGGAGAACGCTACCAAGCATCAAACGTACTGAACACAAATATGGATTAATAGCAATAGCTGTTTGGTAAGATTTTTCCGCCTCCGATAATTGTCCTAGTTTGTAATACATACTCCCCAAATTAGCGCTGGCTTCTGCAAATTCAGGCTGAATTTTCAAGGCTTGTAAATAAGCTTCTATTGCCATTTCCAGCTTGTTTTGACTATGTAAAGCATTGCCCATTGTCAAGTAAGCGGGAGCAAAACTAGGGTTAAATTTAACGGCGAGATGGCAGGAGTCGATCGCCTTTTCAAATTCCCCTTGCAAAGCATAAACTTCCGCCAAGGTTTTGTAAACCTCTGCATCTTCCCCATTGAACTCTAGAGATTTATGATAATGTGCGATCGCCTCATCAAGCCTACCTGTGTCTTTCAGCCGATTTGCCTTTTGGAAATAAGTTTGAGCTGCCTCTAAATTCACCAAAGATTCCGCAATCATTTGTTCTACCACTGTTACAGTTTTGATACTAATACTATTCAGCCATTTTACCCGCGATCGGGATTGCACCAACCAACTACACCCTGGATAGCGCAATTATCCATCGATTTATGAACTAGATTTTTTTTCATTAAACCACAGAGGCCACAGAGGGCACAGAGAAGAAATAGAGAGGAAATAGATAAGTTCCCAAATGATAGAAAACTTATCGCAGAGAACTTGCTAGTTTCATCTCTTCCTCTTCCTCTCTGCGTTCTCTGCGCTCTCTGCGGTTCATTAAATCCATCAGTGCTATAATTTTAAAACTATTCAGGATTATTGAACATGACCACAGAACAAGACCCAGTAAAATTGATGAAACAGCAAGTAGGGTTTGCTGCCGCCGATCGGGTACAGTCAGGAATGATTGTGGGACTGGGCACGGGGTCAACTACAGCTTATACTATTCAGGCCTTGGGCGATCGCATCAAATCCGGTCAACTCAAAGATATCAAAGGAGTACCAACATCTTTTCAATCAGAAGTGTTAGCCAAACAATACGGAGTACCGCTGACAACCCTGGATGAAATTGACAGAATAGATGTGGCGATTGACGGCGCTGATGAAGTCGATCCGCAGCTAAACTTAATTAAAGGAGGAGGCGCAGCCCACACTCGCGAAAAAGTTGTAGATTGCCTTGCAGCTCAGTTTATCGTAGTAGTTGACAGTTCTAAAATGGTAGAGAAATTGGGTTCGACTTTTCGAGTCCCAATCGAAGTGATACCAATGGCGATCGCCCCTGTCACCCGCGCCATTGAAAAACTGGGAGGAAAACCAGAACTCCGCATGGGAATCAGAAAAGCAGGCCCAGTAATTACCGACCAAGGTAACATGGTAATTGATGTCCAATTCGACAACCTAGACAACCCTGTCGAACTTGAAAAGACTTTAAATAACATTCCCGGCGTGTTGGAAAATGGCTTGTTTGTTAACTGCACAGATTTAGTTTTGGTTGGTGAAATTAAAGATGGCAAACCTGTAGTCCGCGAGATTTTCAAGCAATCATAACTTACCCACTGGCAATCATAGACTCTTGGTAGAACAGGCATATTGCCTGTTCTTTAAAATAGCATAATAGGTAATTTCCAGTAATTAAAAATAGCCAAGTTCCGATTTATTAAAATAAAAAATGATTTGAAGCTGACGACTGCTTCATTATGCCTTCTTCCTTATTCCTTCTTCCTGAATTTCCCCCCTTGGGGGGGGCTAGGGGGGGGTTCTTCTTCCTTCTTCCTTCTTCCTTCTTCCTTCTTCCTGAATTTCCCCCCTTGGGGGGGGCTAGGGCGTGTTTTCAAACTCGTTGTATACTGGAAAATAGGCGATCGCAACCACTTAACGCTCATGAACCGAGGAGACTTAAGTAACGAACAGTGGGAGAGGTTACAAC
>NZ_JBGJZU010000133.1:0-5502 GCF_041354475.1 Microcoleus sp. | reverse complement strand
CCCCAACCCCCCTTAAAAAGGGGGGAGAAAGAAGCTCAAAGTCCCCCTTCCCCCCTCCCCCCTTGGGGGGGGCAGGGGGGGGTGGGGGGGCTAGGGGGGGGTGGGGATTTAGGGGGATCTACAATCTCAGAATTTCACGACAATTTCACAACAATAAAGCCGAGGAGAATTGACAATGAAAGTCACCAACATAGATGAATTGAAACTGTTAATTGAAAACGTAAAAGCAGCACAAACAGAATTTGCTACTTTTAGTCAAGAGCAAGTCGATCGCATTTTTAAACAAGCAGCTTTGGCTGCTAATGCTGCGCGGATTCCCTTAGCCAAAGCAGCGGTAAAAGAATCAGGAATGGGCGTAATCGAAGATAAAGCCATCAAAAATCATTTTGCCTCAGAAATGATTTACAACAAATACAAAAATGATAAAACCTGTGGCGTAATTGAATCAGACAAACATTTTGGCTACGAACGCATTGCCGAACCCGTGGGACTCCTAGCTGGAATTGTGCCTGTCACCAATCCCACTTCTACTACAATTTTTAAATCTTTGATTGCACTTAAAACTAGAAATGGTATCATTTTTTCGCCCCATCCCCACGCCAAAAATTGCACGATCGCAGCGGCAAAAATTGTGCTGGATGCGGCAGTAGCGGCGGGCGCTCCACCAAATATCATTGGCTGGATTGATGAACCAACCGTGCCACTTTCCCAAGCTTTAATGCAAAACCCCGATATCAAGCTGATTTTGGCAACAGGCGGGCCTGGTATGGTCAAAGCAGCCTATTCTTCGGGACATCCTTCTATCGGCGTGGGCGCTGGAAATACTCCGGCAATTATTGATGAAACTGCCCATATTCAAATGGCGGTGAGTTCGATAATTTTGAGTAAAACCTTTGATAATGGCACGATTTGTGCTTCGGAACAATCGGTGGTTGTGGTAGATGCAGTTTATGAAGCTGTCAGACAGGAATTTATCAAGCGCGGTGCTTATTTCCTGAATTCTGAAGAACGAGATCGAGTTCGTCAGGTGATTTTAACCGATGGACATTTGAATCCAGCAATTGTGGGACAAACTGTGAGCAAAATTGCCGAAGTTGCGGGGTTGGAAATACCAGGGAATACAAGAGTTTTGATTGGGGAAGTAGAGGCGATCGACAAAGATGAACCTTTTGCTTATGAGAAGCTGTCACCGATTCTGGCGATGTATCGCGCCACCGATTTTCATGATGCTGTCGAAAAAGCAGAAGCATTAATTTTATTCGGGGGACACGGACATACTTCGGCGCTGTATACAGCCCCTAGCAATCAGGAACATATTCGTTATTTTGAAAGTAAGGTGGAAACTTCGCGGGTGCTGATTAATACTCCATCTTCCCAAGGGGCGATCGGGGATCTTTACAATTTCCGTCTCGATCCTTCTTTGACTCTGGGCTGCGGTAGCTGGGGCGGTAATTCCGTTTCGGCGAATGTGACACCTCATCATCTGTTGAATATCAAAACTGTCGCCTCCCGTCGGGAGAATATGCTATGGTTCCGCATCCCTCCTAAGATTTACTTTAAGTTTGGCTGTTTACCAGTAGCGCTGCGGGATTTGGCGGGGAAAAAACGGGCTTTAATTGTTACCGATCGCCCTTTATTTGAACTCGGATTAACCAAAGAAGTTACTGATAGTTTGGAAGAAATCGGCATCGCTCACTATACTTTTTATGATGTGGAACCCGATCCTTCCTTAGCCACCGTGCGTAAAGGTTTAGCAATTTGCAATAGCTTTCATCCCGATGTGATTATTGCCTTTGGTGGCGGTTCTCCGATGGATGCTGCAAAGGTGATGTGGTTAATGTACGAACATCCCGATATTGAGTTTGAAGGATTGGCGATGCGATTTATGGATATTCGCAAGCGGGTTTATGAACTTCCACCCTTGGGAGAAAAGGCAATGATGGTATCAATTCCTACCACGTCGGGGACAGGTTCGGAAGTTACTCCTTTTGCGGTGGTGACAGATGAGCGATCGGGTATCAAATATCCCCTTGCAGATTATGCTTTGACTCCAAATATAGCGATCGTCGATCCAGAATTGACGATGAATATGCCCAAACGACTGACAGCCTATGGTGGGATAGATGCGTTAACTCATGCGATCGAAGCATACGTTTCTGTACTGGCTTCTGAATATACCAACGGATTAGCTTTAGAAGCAATTCGTCTGTTGTTCAAATATCTGCCCAGTGCTTACAAAAATGGTGCTAAAGACCCCAAAGCACGGGAAAAAGTCCATTATGCTGCTACGATCGCAGGCATGGCCTTTGCGAATGCTTTCCTGGGAATTTGTCACTCCATCGCCCACCAGTTAGGCGGAACTTGTCACATTGCTCACGGTTTAGCCAACGCCCTGATGATTTCCCATGTAATTCGTTACAATGCGACGGATGTACCATTTAAGCAAGCGACTTTCTCGCAGAACAAGTATCCTAATAGCACTTGGCGCTATGCTCAGATTGCCAACTATCTCAACTTGGGCGGCGAGACTGACGAGGAAAAAGTTGAAAAGTTGATCGAAGCAGTGGAAGAGTTAAAACGTCAAGTGGAAATTCCAGCCACAATTCAAGAGGTACTCTTAGAACAAGGTATCGCCGATGACTTTTTCTTGGCTCATGTCGAAGAAATGGCCGATCGGGCTTTTGACGATCAGTGTACTGGTGCCAATCCCCGCTATCCTCTGATTGCCGATTTGAAGCAGTTACTGATGCAAGCTTATTTAGGTGAAGGCATGACACATTAAAAATCGAAAAAACCGGGTTTTCCGATGGGCAATTTACGCTTAGGAAATATTACCCAAAAACCCGGTTTATGACAAGCAGCTTAAGCTCGGAAGTGATATCAAATCCGGTAGGTAGCATTCTCCTGTATTCATCTCTCAATTCTCTCCCTCTGTGTCCTCTGCGCTCTCTGCGGTTAAATCATGACATCGATATTCTACTTAATAGTGCATAATCCGATCGCAAATATTTCAATAAGCCGACAGTATCACTGCGATTATCGCGAACAAAACCCCAATAAACAGCAAACAAAATTCCCCTCACACTATTATTTTGAATAAGAATAAATAAACTAAAATCCTATGGCTGCTGATATTCGACGCTTCATTCCATTTTTAGACCCTACCGTATCTGAATGGGCTGCTGAGGCCCGCTGGCTGAGATGGCTGACTTTTTTGTGGCTGTTTACTGGGCTGACAGCTTTGTTCTCAGCTTCCTACCCGATCGCCAATTCAGAATTTGGAGATGGTCTTTATTATGTTAAACGACAGCTAATCGCAGTGGCGATCGGGCTGGCTGGTTTTAACTTGATGATCTACTCCCCCCTACGCTACCTGATCAAAACAGCTCAGTGGGGCATTCTGATGTTGCTGGGGTTGCTGTGGCTGACTTTAGCTCCCGGAGTGGGAACCACCATCAACGGGGCGACTCGCTGGATATCTCTGGGCCCTGTTCCAATTATTCAACCTTCGGAGTTGATTAAACCCTTTTTCGTTCTCCAAAGTGCTCGCATTTTCGGCAACTGGCCCCGGTTGACGAATAAAGTTCGCTTGACTTGGTTGGGAATTTTCGGGGCGATGCTGTTGGGAATTTTGTTGCAGCCGAATTTGAGTACCACGGCTTTGTGCGGGATGACTTTGTGGTTGGTGGCTTTGGCTGCTAATTTGCCTGCTTTGCAGTTGGGCGCAACCGCGATCGGCGGAATGCTATTGGCGGTTTTAAGTATTAGTTTTCGGGAATATCAGCGCCGCCGGATTATGTCTTTTCTGAATCCCTGGGCAGATCCGATGCAAGATGGCTATCAGTTGGTTCAAAGTCTGCTGGCGGTAGGTTCGGGTGGTATTTGGGGTGTGGGTTTGGGGATGTCCCAGCAAAAGTTATTTTATTTACCGATTCAGTACAGCGATTTTATTTTTGCTGTGTTTGCTGAGGAGTTTGGTTTGGTGGGAGGTTTCTCGCTGTTGTTGATGTTGGCGGTATACGCTACTGTGGCTTTGAGGGTGGCGATGAAGGCCCGGAATGTTGAGTCTCAGTTGGTGGCGATCGGGGCGATGGTGGTGATGGTGGGACAGTCGCTGCTGAATATTGGGGTGGCGACGGGGGTTTTGCCGACTACGGGTTTGCCGCTACCGTTTTTTAGTTATGGCGGTTCTTCGATGGTGGCAAGTTTTTTGTTGTCGGGGCTGCTGATTCGGGTGGCGAGGGAGAGTTCGGAAGCTGAGGTGGTTTCTTTGGAGGGACGCCGGAGACAGCCTGGAAAGGCGAATTTGCGATCGAACTAATATTTTCAGGTTGTTATTTGTTATTGGTTATTTGTTAACCAATAACCAATAACTAATGACTAATGACTAATGACTGCTTGAGGTTTGTAACCAAACAAATCGGATGCAGAGGCAAAACCCTCTTTTTTGAGAATCAAATGGCGGTCTTTGTCTCGACTGATTAACTCTTGCTGCTGTAATTTTCCCAGCATTCGCGTTACCGTCACGCGGGTAGTGCAAATCGCATTAGCAATATCTTGATGTGTTAAGCGGATATTTAAGCGCGTCCCTTCAACTACTGTCTGACCGAATTCTTGTTTCAATAATAATAGTAGCTGATATAAACGGTCTTCTACTCGGCGCTGTCCGGCGATCGCCAAAATTGCTTCCATTTGTCGCAGCCGCCTGCCCATTTGAGGCAGCAAATTCTGAGCTAATTGAGGAGAAGCTTCTATTTCCACCATAGAATACCAGATCAAGTAGACATCTGATGTCGCCGTAGCCCGGTAAGTCTGCAAGCTGGTCAACCATAAACCGAAGCACATGGAAGGCCCCGCCCAGCCTAAAAGTCCTTCTTCCCCACTTGGATAAAGGGTAGTCAATTGCACTAGACCTTGACAAACTTGCCACAGGCCTTGGGACATCAGAGGAATTGTTTCGCCTTTGGCATAAAAATGTAAGTTCCGATCGATCCCTGTGCTATGCTGGATTTCTGCTAAAGGTGGCTTAGAAGTTAGTGGCATATCTATTTTTTCCAGCTAAAAAACAGTGGTTTGAGACCTATGTCTCTGACTCTAACTGATGAAGGTAAAGGCTTGGTAATCGTCTGGTTAGCGGAAAGATAAGCTTTGGTTAATTGTTTTAACTTTGTATATTGATTGATGAATCGGCAGTTTTTGCGATCGAACTCTCAGAGTGTATACTGCTCAGGGGGTTATTTATTGAAAAAAATCATTTAAATTTTATAAAATAAGTCGCCAACTGTGACATACTCCCACGTCAAGCCGAGTACAGCTATGACGTGGGCATCTTTGCAGCCCTACTAAGGGTATACAAAATTTCCTTCTGGTACGCTTCATCCATAGTTCCTACTATAGAAAGATTCCCACCACGGCTTTTTATACTGGGGAAAATGTCCAACCCCAGTCTCTTTAAATTAATCGCGGCATTAATATCGCGGTCAACCATCAGAGAGTTTTGCT
>NZ_JBGJZU010000132.1:0-5538 GCF_041354475.1 Microcoleus sp. | reverse complement strand
GATCAACCGACTCAAGCAATTTCGTCGGATCGCAACCCGATATGAGAAGCTGGCTGCAAATTATACAGCCATGATTACGATCGCCTGTATCTGGTTATGGTTGTAGTTTGAAAACACGCCCTAGGGCCACTGCCGAATAAGGTGTCATCTCCATCGCCACCGATGAGACTACCAGTTGCACTCAGAAAGTCGTTGCCAATACCCCCATCCAGGGTGTCATCGCCGTTGTCACCGACAAGGCTGTCATTACCTCCACCTCCACTGAGGCTGTCGTTTCCTGCACCGCCTAGCAAGGTGTCGTTGCCATCTAAGCCAACGAGGGTATCATTGCCATCTAAGCCTGCGATGTTGTCATCGACGGATGTGCCGATGAGGTTGTCGTTTGTGGATGTACCAGTAAATACTGCCAATGTTTTTTTCCTGCCTAGAGTAAACCGGCGGGGGCTATTTATGAGATCAGCACCTCGCCTTAATTGTTTATCTGGGCACTCTCCCCAAAATTATGCAGTTTTTCCAAAAAAACTTTTTTTTTGGCAATTCTTTTTTTTTCCCAGACTCACGACTCACGACAGAGAGGCGATTAAGGCAGTAGGGGCTCTCGCATTCGGGCCCAAAATTCTTGAGTAAAACCGATAAATTATCTGCCCGAATGCTTCGCCCTTACCCCAAAGTTATGCCTTAACCACCTTGGCGGTTGCTATAAGACTGCTGGCGGTGCATCTCAATGAAGTGTCAAGAATCCTCGGCGTTCTGTGGCCGGGATTATACAGCGGTTCCTGCTGCAAGAGCGACAAACTTAATGAATCCTTAATATTTAATAAATTGGTTTGTTAATTGCTCCAGGGAGCATCCCGATTTGGGAAACACGCCTAGAGGGCGAAGCATTCGCGTTGAAAATCTCTGATATATCTATAGAACCCATTTGAGATATTTTAAATCACCCCCGCCCTTGGAGGATGAAGCATTTGGACATCAAACATCGGGTTTTTCTGAGCGATTGTCGCCCAAATGCTTCATCCCTACACCACCAAAGTTAATCTTTGTTTGATGAGGCTGATGATTAAAAGACTTGCAGCCTAAAAGATGTCAAATGGGTTCTATAGGATATGGGCGCGAATGCTTCTCCCCTACAAAAATGCGATGCACCCCGCTTTTGTACCTCATAACAGCAGGAACCGCTTTATCAACCATGCGCTAGCTGCGTCCCGAATTGCTGGCAATACCAGGATTCAGAGCTTCCTCTCACCAATAACTGATAACAAATAACCAATAACAACTAACTTTAGTTTTTGCCGATGACGGACAATCCTTCGACAATTACAGAGGGTGTATGGCAAGAACCGTTCCACTCCGAGTCCCCTCCTAATTCTACTAATTGTTTGAGGACTGTATAGACGTTGCCGGCAACCATTGTGTTTTTGACTCGGCCAATTATTTGACCTTTTTTGACGCGGTAGCCGAGATCGATATTAATCGAAAAGTCGCCGGAAATGCCCGCACTACCCCCCAGCATTTGATCGACTACAATTCCGTCGTCTAATTGGGCGATTAAATCAGCGAGCGATCGCTCTCCTGGTTTAATTAAAACATTGAACAAACTCGGTGTGGGATAACTGCCCAAACCAGGGCGAAATCCGTTGCCGGTGGTGCCACTGCCTAATGTTCGACCGGTGGTGCGATCGGTATAAAATAACTGCAATACTCCATTGTGTAGGAATACGATCGATCTAGTGGGAGTGCCTTCGTCATCAAAGGGACAGCTATAGGGCCCCGTATCCGGCTGTTGGGAGAGTGTGACTAGGGGGGATATGACTTGTTGGCCCAATCGATCGCTCCAAGGCGAAGCCCCTTCGAGTACCTGTTTGCCGTTGAGGGCTGCACAGACTGTGCCCCACAGTAAATCCGCGGCTTTGGCGGTGAACAAAACTGGTACCCGCCCTGTGACTGGTGCTACATTGTCTTTGGCCCATTCCAATCGTTGCAACACTCGCTGGGTGATGGTGTGGATGTCGATGGTGCTGCGTTCGGTTTCGCCCTCCCAAATATTCAGGAAGTCTTCTCCCCGCACTAATTCTGCTGATAAGTAACCGCTGAGGGTGGTGTCGGTGTGGCTGCAATCCAAGCCTCTAGTGTTGAGCAAGCGGGTGCTTTCTATTTCGCAGTCAAATTCGGCGGTGCAGATGCTTTCTGGATACGCTTGGCGAATGCTGGCGATCGCACTTTTGCCCCATTCTACTAGCTGTTGTGCTGCGATCGACTGTCCGAGGTCGGGATAGACAATTTTGTTACCGCTACCGAGTTCGATGATTTCCGGTTCGTTGAGTTGCGAGAGGGCGATCGCACGATCGACCAAAATCTGCGGTTCCACGGGCCCGTAAGCCACTGCCAAACCAGGCCGCCCATCCCTCCACAGCCGCAGGGCAATGCCTTCTGCTTGGGCTGTTTCTAGCTGTTTCAGGCGGTTTGCTTCAAAAAATACCGGCCGCGATAAGGATTGTGACTCCAATACCTCAGCAGCTTCGGCACCTGCTTTGGTGGCTAATTCTAGCAGTTGTTCTGCTGATTGGTGATTGGTCATTGTTGTTGGTAATTTGAAGGAAGAAGGAAGATGGATTTTTTATCGATATTTACGAGCAGAAGTTATTGGTTATTGGTTACTGGTGATTGGTGATTGGTGATTGGTTATTGGTTATTGGTTATTGGTTATTGGTTATTTGTTATTGGTTCTTCACCTAACAACTGACAACTAACAACTGACAACTGACAACTAACAACTGACAACTGACAACTAACAACTGACAACTAACAACTGACAACTAACAACTGACAACTGACAACTAACAACTGACAACTGACAACTAACAACTGACAACTGACAACTGACAACTGACAACTGACAACTAACAACTGACAAATAACACAACTAACAACCCTAAATACTTAATTCATGCAGCAGCCAAAATCCGTCGAAAGATTCCGATTCTGGATTAGACTGGATTGCCAAAAAATGTACTTGTTTTGCTTCTTTTTTCGCAGCCTCAAATTTTTTACCTTCTGCTTGAGTTGCCGAGTCTCTGAGATTAGCTAAAATCCAGCGATCGTTAGCACCCGTATCCAGTATCAACCTAGGAGGGGTAGGAGGGGACCCGGAGTCATATTTCATAAAAGCTAACTCCAAACCGGACATCCAACCAGCCAGGGCTGTTGCTCTAGACGAAAATATAATTAGCCCCGGAATCTGGGTTTCTGGGCTCAGCCCTGTCATGGGTAGCCCAAAAGCTTCGCCAAATCCGATATCCCACTCGGACATTTCATCAAAAGCGGCGATCGGCAAACTCACAAATGCCCATTTTTCGCCGATTAAAGCGTCCGGCAGTGCCACAGGCGTTTCGGGTACAAATTGCACCGAAGGGTTAACAGTGGCTTGATAACCCTCTTGTACGGGGTAATACGATCGCATCCGTTGTTCTAGCCACAGGCTGAGGGCAAGGGTACGGCGGCTGGCTGCCACCGGTATGTCCAAATCTTCGCAGGCTTTGGTAATCATGTTGGCCATTTGGCGACGGAAAAAGCGGATTTTTTCCGGAGGTTTGGGTGCAGAGGCGATCGCCTCTTTAATGGCACCAGCCAGCCACAGGGAATTTACCGTTGAACTGGGACACCACTGTGAGTAGCGAAACAGAGATTCTGCATTGTCACCCACATTCAGCGGACTTTCGCAAATCAACACTTCCCATTTTTTTTTCTGTCGATCGTCTAAGATCGGACGACTGTAAAAATCGAGTTCCCAAATAGTAGCCATGTCGCGCTGTTCAAATTAATGCTTTCTAATATTACCGGACATCGGGCAAGTTTCTCCTGATGACGAAGCCAATGCCCCTCAAATCAACTCATTGGCGATACAGGCTCTGACTTTTTAATGGGAGGAGAAGGTGCAGATCAATTTATTTTGCGTGGCGATACATTTACTCCCGGTGCAGCTTTTGCCGATCGCATTCTCGACTTCAAACCCAGCGAAGGCGACATCATCAAAATTGCCAACCTCAAAGGTACTCAAGGCATGGATGAAATATTTTTCGCCACCGTTGATGTCAACAAAGATGGCATCAGTGATACCGCTATCCTTTGTGATTGCGGTGATGTTGTAGGTATTATCATGAGTACCGATCCAACAAAAGCCAACCTCAGAAATTCCATCTTCATGGCTGGCACTCAAGATACAACTCTTAGCAAAATCGGATAAACTAAATAAACCAATCTAAAAAACAGAATACCCAAATCCCCAACTTCTTACAGAAGTGGGGGATTTAACAGTGTTCTGATTGTTCGCATTCTTTGTTATCCCATGACCAAACTCAGCGTCAACATCAACAGAATAGCCCTCCTCAGAAACTCTCGAAACATCGGCATTCCCAGCGTTACTGAAGCCGCCAAAACCGTAATTGCCGCCGGAGCCCACGGTGTCACAGTTCATCCCCGTCCCGATGAGCGACACATCAAAGCCTCCGATGTTTATGAATTAGCCAAAATGCTAACGGTAGAATTCAATATCGAAGGTAATCCTTTTCAAGATCCGTTTATGGATATAGTTTGCGATGTCAAACCAGCCCAGTGTACCTTAGTACCAGATGCTCCTGATGTACTCACCTCTGATAGCGGTTGGAATATTCCTGAAAATCGCGATCGACTCCTACCAATTATTCAAAAATTAAAAGATAACGGCATCAGAGTCAGTCTATTTATGGATGCAGACCCTGCTCTCATGGCCCTAGCAAAAGAAGTGGGTGCAGACCGAGTAGAATTGTACACAGAACCCTATGCAACGGCCTTTCGCGAAGGGAAAGTAGAATCAGTTTTTGAACAATATGTATTATCAGCTAAGGCTGCTCAAGCTGTCGGTTTAGGTGTGAATGCAGGACATGATTTAAACTTGCAAAACCTAGCTAAGTTTTGCTCCATTCCCGATATCCTAGAAGTATCGATCGGTCACGCTCTCATTGCAGAAGCATTAGAAATGGGTTTGTCTAACACTGTACAAGCTTACTTGAAAATTCTCTCCGATTTATAGTAGACATCTGCCACAATTATTGTGGCGAGTACGGGTGACGCCTCCTGGCTGTCCTTGATATCAAATCGTTTCTTGATCGGAATTATTCAGTATTATTCAGTTCTCTATTCTCGGACTCTATCTCAAGATTGTTCTAGAAAGGTTAAATCATTCCGATGCAACGGTCAACTATATGACCGTTGTCACTTCAGGGATAGCATATCCCGTGCGATCGCACAGGATATTATGAGCTTGTCTCCGAGAGACTAACAGCCACAAAGATTCGACCAGCGACGTAATTTTGCGAGATGACAAAGCGGGCGACTAACCCCAAGTTTGCCTAAAAACAACAAAGCCCCTTTCCAGAAGAGAGAAAGAGGCATTATGTGTGGTAAATAAATCCCAGGCATCGAGCTATTTTCTCAGGCAGTGACCCGCCAAATATCTTCGCCACCGCAGCGTTTAACAACCGAGTTCGGGATGGAATCGGA
>NZ_JBGJZU010000131.1:0-5803 GCF_041354475.1 Microcoleus sp. | reverse complement strand
CAAGAAAAAACATTTTTTAGGCGACTATCAAAAGATTGATCGCCCTTAAAAGATGTAGGCGACTCAAGTCGCAGCCACGTTCCTCCCCATGTCTAAAGCCAGGGGCTTCCCGCTCGTTTTTCGGTGAAGCCTGTGTCTATCACAAACTCGATCGGGAAAGTCGAGCCGCTTGGGAGGAGAAACGTCAACGCGACGATCGCGTGCCGATCGGTCACAATACCAGAAATCACTTGTTGACACGCTCCATTACACCACCCAACGAGGCAGCCACATTGTAACCAATACGAATGCCAAAAAGTCGAGCATACGGATGCTTTGCCCTCAGACTATGCGCGGCTTTTAGCCCAGTTTCATCAACTTCGTAGTCACCTGTTTCTATGTCAATGATGACCATCTTGCCAATATTTTCTTCTAACTCTATTTTTTTGCGGATGGTGCTCTCATACAAATGTTTCGCACGACGCGCGACTTCTTCACGACTCAAAAGGATTGTTTGCATACATTTTTCCTTTTTTGTAATTCTTGATGCTGTTATGGATATGATAGCTCACTTACACGGCTACATAACGCTGACTGAGTAGGCACGAATTGCTCCATCTACTGTCGCAATAGTCATACCATTCTCTAAAGCTTGACAGATCAGCATTCTGTCAAATGGATCGCGATGTAATGGTGGCAGTTTAGCCAATTGAGCTACACTACTTTCATCAAGAGCAAGACTGACTATTTGATGAAGATTGCGCTGTTTGGGTAAATATGTTTCGGGATGCTCCGGCAGAGCTAACTTACCCAACTGGTACTTGACAATTGCTTCCCAGACTGAAACTGCACTCAAATAGACCTCATTATCTGGATCGCGAATTGCATGTCGAACATCTGTTGATAACTGGGCGTCACCACTGATGAACCATAAAAAGATGTGCGTATCTAACAAAATCTTCATTTACCTTCAAATGCACTGAGGATATCTTCCGGCAAAGGAGCGTCGAAATCATCTGGAACTGTAAACTCGCCTGCACACAAACCGAATGGTCGTAATTGCTTGCTGCTAGAAATAGGTCTGAGTTCGGCGATCGGCTTATCTGCTTGCAGGATCACAAAAGTTGCACCTGCTTCCACTTGACGCAGATACTTTGAAGGATCGCGCTGAATTTCGTCAACTGTCACGTTCAACATAAAAATGCCTCTAGTGCGTATTTATTTTACCACGACTCTAAAAACTCTTCAACGGTCAATTCAATATCACCTGCAATCTGTCGCAGCAATCTCGGAGAAATATCGCGACCTTTATGAAATGGAACAGTGGTTCCTCGACCATCTTCATGACGAAACTGTTTATGCGATCCCTTCTGACGAACCTCCACAAACCCAAGACTTTCTAAGATGCGAACAATCTCTTGGGGCTTCAAAACAGGAATATTGCTCATAATCTACGCAACTACTATTTGCTGAGTACCAACAAACTCTGTATTGAAGGCTGGGTTCTCATCTTCCAACAGCATCTCGATCACTTCACGCAGGTTTGCTTGTAGCTCGTCTAAAGTTTCTCCTTGAGAATGCGCTCCTGGGAAACCGGGAACATAGCCTACATACAAAGCAGTTTCATGGTCTTTCTCAACAACCGCAGTGAACGTTCTCATAAAGTTAAATTCAAACAGCTTGATTTTTAAGCAAAACCGAACAGCTCTAAGTATAGCAGATATGTCTCGCAAAAAACAACAATTAAGACTATAAATTCAGAGAGCGATTTCAATAAGCAATTCAATACTCACAGACTGGCAAGCTGTGGATTGTTTTTCCTAAGATTTTGTAATTGTAATCCATCAAGCTTGATTGGAGCATTCTCTTCAAACCAATTGTAAAGCTTGGATGCAAGAGACTCCAACCGCAACGGTTTGGAATTAAAACCCGATCGCATACCTTGACGCACATCATCAATAGTTATTCCCTGCTCGATCAAGAAAGGAATAATATCAATTAAGTTGTTCTCAATATCTTGCGGCTGAAAACTGTACTCTGGATCTGCTTTTAGAGTATACCTACGGCGACGTTTCAAATGATGCTGGTGCATCGCCCAACGGTAGTGATCGTTGTATGCCTCATCATTATCAACAATCACGTCATTGCGATCGATGATATTGGCATTTCCCCAATATACTTTTTCTGCAACAACAAATACGAGATCGCAATAGAGACGACAGAAATTTGGAAAGGAATCGCCACTCACCCAAAAGTTGATATCTCCAACATTAGGTTTCATCTGCGTAATGTGACAATACGTATGCAGAAATTGCTTGTTCCAAATGTATGGATCTTGATTACCGCCAATACGATCGTGATAAACGACAGTAGCATCAAGCGCTGCTACAGCACGAGACGGATGGTAGATGAGATAACCATTCATGCTAAAAACCTAACGAAAATGCAACCCAGAGACGCACCATTAATGTGGTCCTCCCCCAATGATATTTTTCTCCCAAATTTCTCCCAGACTATACTCGTCAAGCCAAGCATCTAATTTTGTGGGATTTAGCCTCTTAAATTGCGATTCCTTGCCCTCTCGATTCACCGCAATTACATCGTCAGGATCGAAATTATCCAAGAAAGAACTAGATTGAGTGCTAATGAGAATTTGCGTATGGAGTGCAGCCTTACTAAACAAATCTGCCACAACATTTAGAGCGTAGGGGTGCAGCCCTAATTCCGGCTCATCAACGACAATGAGTTCTGGCAGTTCATCTTCTGGCTGTAAGAGCAGCGTGGCAAGACATATGGCACGCAAAGTACCATCTGAAAATTGATGCGGCCCAAATACCCGATCGGACCCCTTTTCTCGCCAGTTGAGAATGACGCGATTAGATGCGTCTGGCTCAAGAACAAAGTCATCGAAGAACGGTGCAATAAGACGGATGGTTCCGATAATGCGTTGATAAGCTGCACCCTCATTTTCTTCACGGAACCTCAGAAGTAATGCAGCTAAATTTCCAGCATCGGGCATTAGCCATCGGCTGTCACCAACGTAACAGGATTGTCGGACTCCCGCCGTAGAAGATGTGTCATGAAAATGGTATACACGGCAACGATTCAGCAAATATTCCAGCATTTTAGCCGTTTGCTTACCTTCCTTTGCTGCTTCTTTGATTCTGGTTTCCTGATGTCCTGCACCTAATTCGTCAGTCCTTGGGGATGTCCTGCCTGTTTGCAGAAAGCTCAAAGTCTCTTCGGCAAAAATAAGGGTATCACCAGCCGCATGAAACAGCCGAAAATGATAGGAGTCCACCCCATTTTCGACTTCAAATTCTAGTTTTGCTTCTATTTGGGGCGTTGTCTTAGGTCCAAAATATAGGAGGGATTGAGCTCGACCAGATACACCAATAAACTGTTGGAAGCGTCCAGCCATCATCTCGTTTAGCATCTTGAAAAACGAGATGAGATTGCTCTTTCCTGCTCCATTTGCTCCAATCAGGATATTTAGGGGATGTAGCTGAATATCTATTGCCTTAATAGACTTAAATCCATTGAGGGTTAATCTTTGTAGCCTATTCAAAAGTCAGTCTCCTAAGTCTGCGATGGTGTGTTTGCTTTTTTGCATAATGTCTAACTATTAATTATACCGCTGTTACGGTCTAACACTCCGATCGCGCTCCTTGACCCCATACCCACTTTGTTTCTCAAACCCAACTCCAGATTACTTGAAAACCAAAGTTTGCCGGATTTGTCTATCAACAAAAACAGAAAACCCCCAAACTCTCTGAAAAATAGGGTTTGGGGGTTTTATTCCTAAATCTCGTTCAAATCACAACTTACTAAGTTCGATCGCCGGAGCACGCAAAGACACCGTTTTATTAGCAGCAGCCTTAGCCACCAACGAAGGTACAGAATCCCGCAATCTTGCCGTCAACTGAACAGTAGTGGCATCATAAACCTGAGTCAACATCTTCGGATACAAACCAATGCCAATAATCGGCACTAACAGCGCAGCAATGATAAACACTTCACGCGGTTCTGCATCCACCAATTCTTCATGTTCCGCCAATTCCTTGTTTTCCGGGCCGTAGAAGATTTCCCGCAGCATTGAAAGCAGATAAATCGGAGTCAAAATCACCCCGACAGCAGCTAAACATACCACGCAAACCTTAAATACTGGATTGTAAGCATCGCTGGTTGCAAAACCGACAAACACCATCAATTCTGCTACAAAACCGCTCATTCCGGGCAATGCCAAAGAAGCCATAGAACAAGCAGTCCACATGGCGAAAACCTTACGCATTTTCTGCCCAACACCGCCCATTTCGTCGAGCATGAGGGTGTGAGTGCGATCGTAAGTGCAACCAACCATAAAGAACAAACTCGCCCCAATTAAACCGTGGGAAACCATTTGCAGCATTGCACCGCTAATTCCCAAATCGGTAAACGAAGCTATCCCGATTAACACAAAGCCCATGTGGGAAATCGAAGAATAAGCAATTTTCCGCTTCAAGTTTCGCTGCGCAAAAGAAGTTAAAGCAGCGTAAACAATGTTTACCACACCCAAAATTACCAAAATCGGTGCGAAGACAGCGTGAGCATCCGGGAGCATTCCTGCATTCATCCGCAACAAAGCGTAGCCACCCATTTTTAGCAGAATTCCTGCTAGCAACATATGGGCTGGTGCGGTGGCTTCGCCGTGAGCGTCGGGGAGCCAAGTGTGTAGGGGGAAAATCGGCAGTTTGACACCGTAAGCTATTAGGAAACCTGCGTATAGTAGCAATTCGATATTGGGGGCGAAGTCTTTAAGTGCGATCGCCCGCATATCAAAAGTCACCGTATCGCCATAAAACGCCATCGTCAGCGCACCAACCAAAATAAACAGCGAACCGCCCGCCGTGTACAGAATAAACTTAGTTGCTGCGTAGAGCCGTTTTTTGCCACCCCAGATGGACAAAATCAGGTAAATCGGCACTAATTCTAATTCCCAAACCAGGAAAAATAGCAACATATCCTGCACGGCAAAAACGGCTATTTGCCCGCCGTACATTGTCAGCATCAAAAAGTAAAATAGCTTCGGTTTAAACGTAACTGGCCAAGCTGCTAAAGTAGCTAAAGTAGTAATAAAACCAGTCAGCAAAATCAGCGGCATCGATAAACCATCAGCACCCACAGACCAATTCAAATCCAGTTGCTGTACCCAAGTATAACTTTCTACCAGTTGCAGTCCCGGATTGCTGAAGTCGTACTGAGTGTAAAAAGCGTAAACAAGCAGAGCAAAATCAATCAAACCGACAATCAAAGCATACCACCGCACCGTCTTGCCATCCTTATCGGGAATCAAAGGAATTAGCAAAGCCGCAGCAATAGGAAACAGGATTGTTGTTGTTAACCAGGGAAAGTTAGCTGTATCCATTGCATTTTAAAATTATCCATCAATTATTAGGTTTAAACATATTTTGGCAATTTTGCTCTAAATTTTATACTTTCTTTATACGAAGCCGAGTTTTTGCAATAATTGCTACGAATGATGCGATCGCATAATTTGAGTTTAATCAAAAATTTATTTCTATTGGCTAATTGTCAATTGTGAGTTATTAAGTTAAGGTCAGTTCTTAAAATATCTTTTGGTGGGACATGACAATACTTTTAATCGTGTGAACTTAACTCTACAAACCTTTGTATCTCTTGTCGATCGCTGAGTTCAGATCCCCCTAAATCCCCACCCCCCCCTAGGGCGTGTTTTCAAACTACTCCTTAAGATTTAGATCCCCCTAAATCCCCCTTAAAAAGGGGGACTTAAAGACTCTTTCCCCCCCCTTTTTAAGGGGGGCTG
>NZ_JBGJZU010000130.1:0-5956 GCF_041354475.1 Microcoleus sp. | reverse complement strand
TGGGAATCTTTCTATAGTTGGTTCTATGGATAACAGTACCATCAAGGAAATCTTACATACCCTTCATCGGGCTGTTAAGAAGCCCACATCATAATCTGTACTCAGATTTGATGTGGGAGTATGTCACGTTATAGTTCAACCCAATTCATGTTGACGGATCTAAAAAACACAGGTTAAGCTGGCAGTGTCTCTCTGTAAAGGGGTCCATCGCTTTTCCAATCACAGGGGTAAAATCCGGGGGGTCAAGCAGCTAGAGATAGTGTTGAACCAGGGCAATTCAGGAAATCAACATTAGCACTAAGTTCTGCTGTCTGGCTAGATGGGATCAAAAATTGTAACAGTTCTTAACTATAAAAAAAACTTTCAAAACTGCTAGTATAGTGACACTTTTGTTAGCAAAAACAGATAAAGTAAATAAAGTTGGCTAGCTTTACACACCACAATCCTCACCTTGGGGATCTGGAATCGATTTGATTCATAGATAGTGGTTTGAGAGTTACAATTGGAATCAAAGCATCGCTATTTAACAGAGTTCTCTACTTACTTTTACTTTCAGCTATGAACGTGGATTTTATCAAAGCCCAAGTCAGGTTACTACAGGGTGCAAGTTCATCGGAACGAGAAACCCTTATTAAAAACATCGGCGTCTGTGCTGGCGTTATCAGACCCGGAGAGTATGTGACTCCGCAGCGGAAGCACGCTATCACTCTCTGGTTGCAAACAAATGCTGTTAGACTCCGGCTACCCCAACTTCCTCTGGATTTGTCGGGACACAAGCCTTAAGAAAGATCGACAGAGATTGAAATGCTGTTCAAAATTTAGCTAAACTTCTGTTGGAAAAAGTAAAGCAAGTTCTGGCTGATGTTGAGACTGTGAAATCCTAGGAGGCGACTCCCCATAGTTAAGCAGTGAGAAAACATCAACTTACAGCGAGTAAATGCTGGTTAAGTTTCACAGAACGGATTATTGCTCAAAACCATAACCTGTGTTAATTGCTTTTAGATTGGAGATTCACGATTTATCTAATTTTGGATGAATTTTATATGTGTGGATCGGCTCGAAAATAATCCCTATTCAATAGGTATAAATATTTACCGGGGCAGCCATTAAACTGCCCCATACTTTTGAAAAAGGAGGGGGATTGTTGGCAAATAAATATAATAAACTGCTTGATTGGCCTGAAATAATTTAGTTGGATTGAACGGCGGAATAAATTATATATTTTATGGTTAGGGCTAAACGGAGAGACTTATTGAATTTAACTTGGTTCATCACATATTGATAGACAAAAAGACTGTGCAAAAAAAACAAAAATTTCCTTATTTAGTTGGTTCCCGATGGACAGCAAAGCAAAAAACTTGGGGGTGGCGGCATTTTCAAGTAGTCAACCGAAAAAACCAAGGTAAATGGGTATTTGCAGAAATGGTGGCGGCTTGCGATCCGAATGTCCGTTTCTGGCTGAATTCGGAACAGCTCACAGATCGATCGCTCTGGCAAGCTGGATGGCAGTCCACCCAAGAACTAGAGGATTTAGAAGTTGCAGAGTAAAATATTTGAGAATAGAGGGCCTAGGGCATGGAACCTAGTTAGTTCCTTTTGAGACAAGGAAGTAAGGCTTCCCATTTGCACTCTCTTGTGGTTGGATAAGAAGTCTACAGTATGAGCACTTTCAAACTAAAGCTTGGTGGATCAGCAAAGGCATAAAACAATGAAAAAAACTGTATCGGTCTTCGTGTGTTTGCTAATTACTGCTACATTGGGAGGTGGAGTTGCGCAACTGTCGATCGCAAGTCCAGGAGTCGATCGTAGCAAAAATCAAGCTGCCGATATTGCAGAACCCGCAGCGGACTTATCCAATTTAGTCATTCCTTTACAAGACTTACCTCCGGGTTTTACAGAGATTTCATCTGGGGCTGCAAATTTCAAAAATCAACTTAACCAGAACCCTAACTTTAAGCCAGCAAGTGTCTTCGCTTACCAAAAAATTGAGGACAAGCAGTTTCAATTACTGATCGGATTTACAACGCAACTGTCCGATTCGATGAAACAAGCTAAGTTTGATGAGGAAATCAGTGCAGGGACTGCGGCTAAGGAATTCTCTCAAGGGTTAAATACTAACAAAGAAGTGCAGTTTACCAATCCTACTGCTTTAACTTTGGAAGACAAGACTGGTGAGGTATCCGCGGGCTGGAGAAGTCAAGGAAAATTACAAAATATACCAATCAATGTAGATTTTGCTATATTTAGGCGGGGAAAAATAGGGGCTTTTACGGCAATTATGTATATCGATGGTACTCAACCAACTTTAACAATTAACGATGCAGCGCGCAAACTCGACAGCCGGATGATGGAATTGAAACCTGATTTAACTAAACCGCAATAAATGTGGCATTGGAACCCGTAAAAAACGGTGTTTATTTTGGGTTCTAGTTCTAGATGTGAATAGGTAGGAAACCCTCGTGCTAATGACTGAATATGGTTATTCCCAATTCCCGATTCCCAATTCCCAATTCCCCAATTTCCCGATTCCCAATTCCCCAATTTCCCAATTCCCGATTCCCGATTCCCTAATGACTCGTTTAGCAACTACCATAGAAGCCATACTTTACCTCAAAGGTCAGCCCGTATCGATCGCAGAGATTGCGGAAATTGCCAAGTGCGATCGCACCGATGTCGAAGATGCCATCATCGAACTGATGTCGGACTCTGCTCACCGCGACAGTGCCTTAGAAGTGGTGGAAACGCCTACAGGATACAGCCTGCAACTGAGAGAAGAGTTTGCCAGTTTAATGCAAACTTTGATACCTCCAGAATTAGGTATTGGAGCTTTGCGGACACTAGCGGCGATCGCCCTCAAAGGTGGCATCGCTCAGCCAGACTTAGTTAATTTAAGAGGTTCAGGTGCTTACCAACAAGTGCAAGAACTTGTCGAACTCGGTTTTGTCCGCAAACGACGACCAAGCGAAAGCCGCTCGTATTGGCTACAAGTTACCGACAAATTTCATCGGTATTTTCAAGTAGATCAACTGCCCAAACAACTACAAATTGACTTTCAGGCAAATTTGTACCCAAGCAATGACGAGTAGTTTAAACTAGAATGTAACAAGCCAGAAATTAAGAATCGCCAAATGGTTTTTCACCCTGACTTTGACAGTTCCAATGCCAAACAAGCCACAGACAATCCACTTTTGAAGTACCTCCAACACCAATCCCCAGAGGTTTTAGATCGCGTTGCCAAGTCCGTCAGCCCAGAGATCAAAGAGATTATCTCTCACAACGTTCAAGGACTTGTAGGCATCTTGCCTTCAGACAATTTTAGCGTGCAAATTACTACCGACCGAGAAAACTTAGCGGGTTTGCTGGCTTCAGCGATGATGACTGGCTATTTTCTCCGACAAATGGAGCAAAGGATGCAGTTAGAAGAACATTTGGCAAGCACCAGCTCGATTAAACCAAAATCTGCCGACGGCAAATAAAAATTTGAACTGTTTGGGAAAGATGTTTGGAAAAGACAGGCTCAAAAATGGGTCGAGGGCGCGAGGGTATGAAAGTCATTCAAACCAAACCAAGAATCAAATTCATCCTCGCTCCCCTGCGACTAGCCACCGGCCGAGTTGCCTGAAATGGGAAAAGCACCAGGACGCACTTTAACTTTCTGAGTTTGACCCTGACGGTTGATTTCCATTTCCAGTTCTTTGCCTACAGCAGTATTTTCCACCCTTTCTTGTACGTCCCCTGGATTATCAACCGCAATGCCGTCTATTTTGGCAATCACGTCTCCGGGACGCAAGCCAGCTTTTTGAGCGGGGGAATTTTCCACAATGCGGGTCACGGCTACTCCTTTATCGAGGGAAATCTTAGCATTGAGCTGTTTGTTGACTTCTGCCTGTGTCGCGGGAGTCAAGCTGACCATTTGAATGCCGAGATAGGGATGTTCCGCTTTACCTTTGGCGAATAGCTGATCGGAAACTCGTTTGGCAGTTTCGATGGGAATGGCAAAGCCCAAGCCCTGAGCATCGGCACGAATGGCAGTGTTGATGCCGATGACCTCACCTTGGTCGTTGAGTAGTGGGCCGCCCGAATTGCCGGGGTTGATGGCGGCGTCGGTTTGGATAAATCGGACTCGTTTGTCGGGGATGCCTACTTGGGAGCTCGATCGACCTGTAGCGCTGATAATACCGACAGTCACTGTATTGTCAAGACCCAAAGGATTGCCGATGGCGATCGCCCATTGTCCGGGTACGATATTGTCCGATCGACCCAAAGCCACTAGAGGCAAGTTTGAGGTATTAATTTTCACCACAGCCACATCCGTCAGCAAATCGACCCCCTGGACTCTACCCTCAAACTCTCGGCCGTCTTTGAGGGTAACTTTCACAGTCTCACTGCCGGAAACAACGTGAGCATTAGTAACTATCCGGCCATCAGAAGTGAGAATAAACCCCGAACCTGTACCCCGTTTAATTTTTTCTTCCGGTACTGGCAAATTATCGCCAAAAAACCTGCGAAACAAAGGATTTTTGAAAGCTTCCGGCACTTGATTGACGACTTTGCTTGATGAGTCAATCCTGACCACAGCCGGACCGACTTTTTGGGCGGCTTCTGCAATAAAATTGGCATTGCCACGATCGGGCTGTCGATCGGATGGGACGGGAACAGACGCATAAGGCGGGATTTGTTGGCGTACCACGGGCAAAACCGAGCCAGTTTCCAAGGCGTTTGGACTTTGGAGATAGCGATTTCCCAACCATCCCATACCTCCACCGATGGACAGCAACGTCAGATAAAGGGTCAATTGCTTAAAAGATAAACTCATAAGAAGCTCCTGATAGGTTTGGAAACTCAGTCACCAACAGTGCTGAGCTAGTTATTTAACAACTCCCGTGGGATACCCAGAGGCTTTATAATACCTAGCCAAAACTTGCCCAGTCTATATTTAGCTGGACATTCGTAATTCTGGTGTTTATTTCTTGTTTTATCCTAGCGTTAAACCGCAAACTTGTATTTCTCGGTACTAGCTCTCAGTTCTGGAAGCAGTTTCAGGAATTGAAGGGCGATCGCCTTTGTATCCAACTTAGGCAAATTGTAGTCACTTGATTGTCTCCAAATTGTCTCCAATTTGTCTCCAATTTGCTTTCTAACAGCCCGTTTTTGTCTCCAATTTGTCTCCAAAATGCCTTGTGCAACCGCAGACGCTAAGTCCTAGAAACGCGAAAACCCTTGATTTCTCAAGGGTTCTAGCTGTTTAAGTTAAAGAGCGGGCAGCGGGAATCGAACCCGCATAATTAGCTTGGAAGGCTAAAGTTTTACCACTAAACTATGCCCGCACACAGCTTTTAACAATACCGTAAAGTTCTGGAAATAGCAAGAGATTTTGGAAAGTTTTTTTATAACCTCCCGAAAAGTGGCTTAATCGTCACTCTCACCCACAGTTCGGAGTAAACTGGCTTGCTGCCCGATCGCGCAGGCTGAAATTCCCAGTCTCGGAACAGTTGTCTGGCGATCGCCTCGAAATTAAGGCTTTTGCCGGACGATGACCCTTGATTGCTACTAGCTTTAACATTACCGATCGCAGCAAGTCTCCCTCGATCGTCAATTTGCAAAAACACGTCCAAGCTTACAACCGACGAACCAATCTGCAAAACATCGATCTGTTTCTGATTTTGCCTCGGTCTGGCTAGTTGGTCGGGGATGTCCCTATTGCCGCCGCGGATACTGTTTAAATCTAAAGTAGCGATCGCACCAGAACTTTCTGGTGGCTGAGGAAGCCTGACTGGCGATCGCCGAGGATTTGGCAGTGGAGATCTGGGATATGGTAATGGTTGCCGAATCGGGGCTGGAGAGGCGATCGGTCTGGGATATGGTAATGGTTGCCGAATCGGGGCTGGAGAGGCGATCGGTCTGGGATATGGTAATGGTTGCGGAATCGGGGCTGGAGAGGCGATCGGTCTGGGAT
>NZ_JBGJZU010000129.1:0-6618 GCF_041354475.1 Microcoleus sp. | reverse complement strand
TCAGTGTCTCTAACCCAACAAGCCATCAAAACATTGGCGAGGAAAACATAACCTGAGCAATCAGAGGACTTTCATGTCTAACTTTGTATTCGTTTTAGACACCAACAAACAACCACTTGAGCCAGTAACACTCTTGACAAGCAAGACGATTGTTAAAACTAGCCCAAGCTGCTGTGTATCTCCGTTACCCGTTCACAATTATTCTGAAATATGCGGTTTCTCATCCAAAAAAGCAACCCACTCAATTAAAAATTGACCCAGGTTCTAAAACTACTGGGCTGGCGATCAATCGTGGCGATCAAGTTATCTGGGGTGCTGAGTTGACCCATCGCGGACAACAAATAAAAAATGACTTAGAATCACGTCGCGCCCTTCGTCGCAATCGTCGTAACCGAAAAACTCGTTACCGCAAAGCGCGTTTTCTTAACCGCACTCGAAAGCCTGGATGGTTGCCACCCAGCTTAGAATCCAGAGTGAAAAACATCGTGACTTGGGTCAACCGCATCTGTCGATATGTCCCAATTACAGGCATATCCCAAGAGTTAGTTAAGTTTGACCTAATGTGTTTTCTACTTTTGTCCAATGAATCAGCGATTAGAGGCGTAGCGATCGTTGTCACCAATTGGATGCTGTATCGCCCAATTTTGAAAGGCCAGGATTCTACAAATAGATCTAAATTCCCTATCTAAAATCTACACATAGTCTCAGCCAAAGAGGCTGTAAAATAAATTAAAAATCTGTTAACTATGTTTGTGTCGCCAAACTCAGAAAATACAGCCAAAAGTGAAGAAGATAAATATAACGAACGCTCGTTTTCCATATTAACGCGAGCGCTAACTCTTGCTCAAGGTTATTTTTCGTTTGTTTTAGTTCACTGCAACTCCATGACTTTGCGGCAACAAATAGTCGATCGACTGCAAGCAAATTCTGCCATCAAACCCAGGCAACTGCTATTGCCAAAATCTGCGACAACTCTCTACGCGACCATCATCGCCGAACTGGAAGACGAACAGCCTCCGGCTTTAATGATCGTGGGTATAGAGTCAGTAATAGCGATCGATCGACTACTGGTTTCTACCAACTTATTATGCAGCGAATTCAGCAAAACTTTTTCCTTTCCCCTAGTTTTTTGGGTTACGGATGAAATCCTGCGAAAAATAATTCGCATCGCCCCAGATTTATACAATCGGATGCCGACAGCCATTAGATTTGTATCCAATAGCGCCGAAATAAATAATCAGTAGGTATTTAAAAGAAAAAGAGCGAGTTTGAAGTCGAGTTGGCCGCGATTAATTCAGCTACACACTTTTAAACTCTGCTTCCCAAATCGCCACCAATTCCCGCGCCGCCGCGGTTCCCTCTGGGGGAAAATCAGTCAAAAAATCTTTATCACTCCCTAAGTCGTAGGGTCCTTCCTTCAATTCCAGAATCGCAGTATCCTCCGCCAAAGCTACTAGGGTGTGGACAGTACCTTCTGGAAGTTCTACGGCGCGAGTGGGCCCAGCCGCACTGAGTCGGAAAGAATCAATAATTTTACCTTGGTCATTGAAAATAATCATGCCCAATTCTCCCTGAAGCACTACAAAAAACTCAAAACCGTTAACTGCTGGAGGACGCAGGTGTCGGTGAGGGCGGACATAGGTCCCCGGCTGCAAGACGTTGACAAACCGCTGCACCTTTTCTGACAAATCGTGGAAATTGTAATTTTGTCGCTGGCGGGGATTGTGACGAGAGTTGGCGGCAACTTCGTCCAACAATTCCTGTGTCAGCAACTTGATGGGAGGGGATTGCACCACAGATATCCTGTATTTAATGGTTTTTCTACAAATCGGCTAGTCTGAGATTAACCTTACCAGCATCTCTTGACCATGAAAATCGCAAATCAGGTGGCGATGGCTTCGACAGTACGTTTGTCAAGTATTTTGAGAACAAGTATTGGGTCGATCGCGCTTGCAACTATTTTAATCAGCAATGGCGCTGTTTCTGCATCCGAACCGAGATTACCAGGACTGTGGGTTCAGGATACATCACAACAAGTGGAACTGAAAGAAGAAATTCGCGATCGCGTTCAAGAAGAAGTAGACATCGCTTTCGGGCGCACTGCGGTACTGCTAAACGGCATAGTAATTGCCTTAACTTTTTTTCCGACAGCCGCCGGAGTCGCCGCTTGGTTCCTCTGGGCTAAATTGTCCAAGCAGACAACAATTGCTCGCCAAGAAATTGAGAGTCTGCGCTATGATACGATTTCTCAATTAAAACTTTTAATTTCTGATGCTGAAACTATTTTAGGGGAAATTCAACACCAAAGTTTCCAATCAGATGTAGAAACCGACCTCCTCTTACCCGATGCCCAAATTCAAGAATTTGCCCCGGTTAACTACGGTAACTACAAACAGTTATTAACTGCTGGAGATTATGCGAAACAGGGAGATGCTTGTTTCTTTGAAAACCGCTACGAAGATGCGATCGCAGCTTACAACCTTGCCCTACAAATCCAGCCAGATTTAGCAGATACTTGGAATAACCGCGGAGTAGTGCTCACCAGAATGCAGCGATATCCAGAGGCGATCGCCTCCTACGAACAAGCGACTGCAATTCGCCCCAATTATCCAGACGCTTGGAACAACCGAGGAGTGGTGCTGTTGGAATTGCAGCAATACCAAGATGCGATCGCCTGCTACGAACAAGCCATTCAAGCCAAACCAGACTACGCCGATGCTTGGAACAATCGAGGCGTAGCTTTCTCAAAAATTCAGGAATACGAACAGGCAGTGATTTCTTACAATCAAGCCCTACAAATCAAAAATGATTATACTGACGCTTGGAACAATCGGGGCGTAGCACTGTCTAAATTACAAAAATACGAAGCCGCCATTGATTCCTATGACAATGCGGCCAAAATTAGACCAGATTTTTACCGAATTTGGTACAACAAAGCTAGATGTTACGCGCTGCAAGGTCAAACTGAGTTGGCTACTGAGAATTTAAAACGTGCCTTAAATCTGAATCCCAATTTGTGTAAACAGTTGGCTAAAAATGAGCCTGATTTTGAAAATATTCGTGAATATGAGGCATTTAAACATTTGATAACTAACTAATAAGTCGTAAGATTAAACAAACCACGAAGGCGCTAAGGACACGAAGTCAGAGAAAGAAGGGATGGAGTTCTTCCTTAGCGCTCTTAGCGTCTTCGCGGTTCGTTTTACAAATACTTCTGCAACAACAGACCCATTTTCTCCTTAGTAGCCGCCGGAACTTTATCTAACGGGGTCAAAATTGCATATTTTAAAGCTGAATGGGACTCGGAAACAGGGGGATTTTCCGTTAGCCTGCGGACAGTTTCTTGAATGACTTTTTGAGCATTTTCGGCATTGCGGTGCAAATTGGCGATTACCATTTCTACGGTTACGCTTTCGTGATCCGTATGCCAGCAGTCGTAGTCGGTGACTAAGGCTAAAGTGGCGTAGGCAATTTCCGCTTCTCTGGCTAATTTTGCTTCCGGCAAATTGGTCATCCCGATGACTGTGGCATCCCAACTGCGGTAAAGGTGTGATTCTGCTTTTGTGGAAAATGCGGGGCCTTCCATGCAAACGTAGGTGCCGCCACGGTGCAGGGTGACGTCGGGGAGGTTCAAGGATTCGATCGCCCCTGCTAGCACTTTTGCCAAGGCGCCACAAATCGGGTCTCCGAAGGTAATGTGGCCGACAATTCCTTCTCCAAAAAAGGTAGAAACTCGACCTTTGGTGCGATCGATAAACTGATCTGGTACTACCATATCCAAAGGTTTCGCCTCTGCTTTCAGGGAACCAACTGCCGATGCTGAGATTAAATACTCAACTCCCAGACTCTTCATCGCATAAATATTCGCCCGGTACGGCACTTCTGATGGTAAAAAAGTGTGATTGCGGCCGTGTCTTGCCAGAAATGCTACCGGCGTACCGTCCAAGGTTCCAACGATCGCCGCATCCGAAGGCGAGCCAAACGGTGTATCAATTTTTACCTCTTCCACATCCTTGAGGGCATCCATTTTATACAAGCCACTGCCGCCGATGATTCCGATCTTTGCTTGAGCCATAATTTTTACCTGTTTTTGAGAGTTTTACTTAGTGATTTTACCGGGCTGTTGTAAATTTAGTGCCAAGAACGCTAAATATTTAATCACCTCATTGTCTTGAATACACTACATTGTCACAAACAAGTGGTGATTTAAATCACAACCTTTCTTTACTGAATCTTTAAAAATAAAGATACTGATTTCTGTTATGTATTTTTAGGGTGTAAAACAATGACAGTCAGTTCTACAAGTACCATCAAAATCTCTGTGGAAGCCGTAGCCGAACGAGTCTTGGCTTTCCGTCAAATTACGGCCCTCGACAGAAGGCTGCTCAAGTCAGCGGTGATGAACGGACTCGACCAAAAAGACCACACTCACATCAATCGATTGTGTCAGGCTATACAAAGTGGCTTGGTTTTAGTGGTCGAGTAAATCTGCCGTGTGATTATACACAAGCTAAAGATACTTAGTGTTTTCAAATATACGCTTGAATCTGCTTGAATTGTGCTAGATCATAATTTATTGGTTTTTTTTTCGCCCCTCACTATTTACATTTATCTCAAGTTTTAATTCTGATTACTGAAGGGATATCAACCATTAAAATTCAATAGCCAAAACCCAGTGTAAGTCATCCCACTATCATCGGGTTGCACCAACAAAAAATGCAATCCTTTACTCAACTGCTTTCGCTGTTCATAAATTTTAGCGGCCTGTTTCACCTCATCATCTGCAAAAGTAGCAACCACAAACCTATCTGCTAAGCCAGCTTCCAAAATCAACCCATCGGGAGCTCCAGCAATATAATTTAAACTGAAAGGATTAGCATCCTGAAGCCACCTAGCCAAACGCATCGACTGTCGCCCGCCGTCAATTATCACTCCGGGTACAGGTACTGTTGAGGCCAAGCCCAAATTCAGCGGTAATAATGATGTTGGCATTTCCAAAATTGGCAGGGGACGCCCTGTAAAAGCCTCTACAATATCGCCGGCGGGTAGGGAAGCAAAACGCCAGCTATCGCCCCACAAGTTTTCTGGTAAAGGTAGGGGGGGCGGTGACTCAAGGGCGATTGCACCTCCGGTTTCGCCAGTATAATTAGGCATAGTCGAATATGCTTTAGCCCGTGATTGTAGCAGCAATTTCAGGGCTGGGGTGCGCCGAGTTGCTTCTACTTTGATGCCCAAAACTTTGCCCGCAGCTTCGATTAAACTGAGAGATTGAGGTCTAAATACTTGAAGGCGATCGGGCTTTTTTTCAAGTTGAATTTGCTGTTGCAACTGCTGGGCCAGCCAAGTAGAATTAGCTGCCGATTGGCTACAAACAGCGCTAAAAGTAAAATTCCTCGCCACATCGCAAATCAATAGTTCCCACAGTGGTTTTCCCGCTTCGTCTCGGAGGGGGCGACGGTAAAAATCGGCTTGCCAAATTTGCATAATTACTTTTAAAATTAATTCAACAGTTGTATTATTTTAATCTAAATCTGCAACACTCAAGTCATTTAAGTAAATCCAACTAATTAAACGTAAGATACAGGTGGCTAAAAAGCTTGCTTTATGAGCATTCTTCACCTCGATATTCTCCCATCCCCCATCCCCCCTAGGGGGGGCAGGGGGGGTGACTTCTTCCTTCTACTTAATCCCGCGAACTAAATACATATCAAGTTCGCCCTTATTTTTAGCAACAATTTTGCCTCGGTGTTCGCATTCAAAAAAATCTTTGACTAATTCAAAGGTAGCGTGAGAGATATTTATATTTCCCGGTCCCCCGGAAGATTCCATCCGAGATTAAGATCTGGATTTTTGTATTGTTCCAGATATTGTCAGCATTGTTGTAATTTTTAATAAAAATTGAATAAAATTACGACTTTTGATAGATGGCAAGGTGTTGGCGATAGTGTATAATTTAATGCCGAATTTGGAATTTAGTTTAATGGCTGGCTGCTAATTTTTAACTCCGGTTTCGCCTTGGATGTGAGCAAACAAGGTTATGATGGGTAAATTGTAAACTTCTATCCTTGTCGCTGCATTTGCTATGAACCCTGCCCTCACTCAATTTGGCACTCAGATGTCCCACCTCACCGGAGTTAGGGCAATTATGAAAGACATTATTGAAACCCTCAGAGCCGGTACCGGGCAGGAGTTTATTAATTTGAGTGCCGGCAATCCAGTGATTTTGCCGGAAGTCGAGCAGTTGTGGCGCGATTGTACTGCGGAACTTTTGGCGAGTGCGGAATATGGTGAGGTGGTTTGTCGCTACGGTTCGAGTCAAGGCTATCAGCCGTTGATTGATGCGGTGCGGGATGATTTTAATCGACGCTACGGACTGAGTTTGACCGATCGCAACATCTTGATAACTCCCGGTAGTCAATCGATCTATTTCTACGCAGCCAATGCCTTCGGCGGCTACACCGCACCCCCCCCATCCCCCCCTTACCAAGGGGGGGCAAAGACCCCCACATCCCCCCCTTACCAAGGGGGGGCAAAGACCCCCCCATCCCCCCCTTACCAAGGGGGGGCAAAGACCCCCCCATCCCCCCCTTACCAAGGGGGGGCAAAGACCCCCACATC
>NZ_JBGJZU010000128.1:0-7341 GCF_041354475.1 Microcoleus sp. | reverse complement strand
GTTTTTTGTTAGTATTATTTTACCAGGATTTGTTGGTCTCGTCATCCATCCGCCCACTCCTCAAAGCTATGCTTTGAGATTGTGAACAGATGGAATCCTCACCTCACACGCCTTTCATCCCACACTATACCGCCTCGGTATAGTGTGGGGATTCCCGTCTGTCTAGCTAAATCTCAGCGACAGCCCGTTCAATCAAACGGCGGGCCAAAGTTTGAACGCCTGTGTGTTCGTAGTAGTTGGTAGTCATGTCGAGGAATGCCCCCACATAGTCCACCTTATCAGCAGAAATTTCCACAAAGTTTTGCAAGTGGCCCATCACGTTTTGGGGAGTCAAACCGCGATCGCTCACAAAAGAGCTCATCCAGCCAGAAACCGAGCCAAAGCTTTCCCCAATAAAGCCTAACTGGCCTGCTGGGCTGCCACCAGGAATCATACTGCCGATCGACTTGAAGGCCTGATTATCTTGCAAATCGCTAGGAGAAAGCCTATTTATCCAAGACTGAGTTGCCATGATAAAGTCTGGGCCCAGAGGAATCAAACCATCAAAACAAACCAAAGCAGCCATCCGCATCAGGGATTCGCCGCCATAGTCGCCCAAAGCGCCAGCAAAATCGCCGATGCTGTCGCCGGGAAGGCCGTTAATTTGGCAAAAAGCGAGTAACTCAACGACTAACTTCAAAGAAAGGTCGATCGTCTGAGCTTTTTCGGGCTTGGGGGTGAGATTGCCAAGCATGGACAAAAACGGTACATTTTGGGCAACTTTGTTAGCGAGGGCTGCTGCACCGAGGGCGCTGGAGGCACTGTCGATCGTTTGGTAGAGCCAGAGAGCGCGCTGGTAGCCTTCAGATTTATCGTTGTAGAGGGTGATAGCGCGATCGCCAATTTGCTGGATCAGTTCTTCATCTGTTTCGCCTGTTACCGTGCGAATGGTATTTTCAAAACCAATTAAATTGTTCCACTCACCGGGTACAACAAAGTCAAGGGCTCTGAGAGCTTTGACAGTCATGTTGTCTTTAGGAAGTTGATCCACTAATTCAAAGATGGATTTGCTCACAAAAAACTCCTTCTAGTTGATTAACAGGACTCAAAAGTATTTCTTTTGGCAGATTGCACCAGTCTTAAAGTTCTGGTAATGATTGGATGCCAATAGAGTCAGACTCAAGTTAAAGCTGGACGATGACCATAGGTATGGTTATTTGACGTTAGCAAGGCCACTAAGGTTAAATTTTGTCAACCAATCTTCGCGATCGCTAGCAGTAAAAGAAGGATCGCGGGATTGAACTTTCACCTGGTAGCGATTTGCCACGAGGACCGCAGTGATATTAGCACCTTGGGCAACAGCGGGATAGCCGCCAATTTGCTGGGTACTGCTTTGGAATTTAGAGCCAGCCGAGGGGTTGCCGGCGATGTCGTTGATGGACAACATCGCGACATTTTTACCACCTTTGTTGAGCTTAGCTTCGGCAAAACCTGATTTTTCTTGAGCGAAGACGCGATCGAATCCGCCACCCGACGAGGGGAAATATTTATTTAATTTGCCACCTGCTACTGCCTTGTTGGGCAGGTTTTGATTGTCAGCAGTGGATTTATCAGCAGTTGTCTGCTTAGCTTTAGCGGAAGGTTTTTGGGTACTTTCCTGCTGAGCTTTGTCCCAGCGGGAGGGTTCCGGGGCTTTACCGCAGGAGGTGACGAGCAACAGTACCGATATCAGAAATGGAGCTAAGATTCGGCGTGCGGAGGATAATTTCATCGCTGTCTCCTGTAAGAGAGTTTCCACTGACAATTGTGACTCAAAATTCACCAATCTGTCTTCCTCCAGGGGAGGATTTTTAGCTTGAACAAAAAAACCTCCGCTTGCGGGCGCAGGTTTTTTTGCAATTACCAGTTCAGAAGGCAAAAAACAGCAAGATTGCTTGCCTAATAAATTCTGAGCATTCTCGTAAATAAGCCCAGTATTTTGGCTGTCAGCAACATCAAAACAGTTTTTTCTGATGCTCTCTGAAATCCTAGGGCTGGTAAATTTTAGATTTGAGATAATGGCATGGGATTTGAGATTTGAAAATTGCCCATGATGCCCACAGATTAATCCGGGGGCTGGTTCTTGTTTTTATCCCCAATCCCAAATCCCAAATTTCAATGTGGCAGGATCAGTAGGATTTAGGCGTCACTTTCAATGTGAATAAACAACAAACCCATGACCACAACTGGCATCAGCCAGGTAACGAGCGGAATCAAGATCCAAGGCAAAAAAGAAGCGGCGTATGAACCTGTCATATCAAATTCTCCCAGCTAAAGTTATTGTGTTCCAACAGAGGTATTTCCGAGTAGGGTCTAATTTAATTGACCAAACCGCGGAACATGGCATCGACGCCCTTAAAGTTTTCGAGTAAGAAATAGGCAGCAAAGACACCGCTCATGCCACCAACAAAGAAACCAGCGGTAAGTTGGCTCCAGCCTTCGCCGGTTTTGAGGGCTTCGGGAGTCATGGGATTGGCGCTAGGGTAGGTAGTATTTTCTTTGAAAGATACCAAACCGTAGGCAGACATACCTGCTGTGCCCAGTAGAACTAAGGCGAGGGCTGTAATTAGTCCACCAAGATTAGCTGCTTCTGGATAGTCCCGCAGTGGCCCGAAGACGATTTCTGGGCCGACGAGGAAATAACCGTGGGCCAAGCCGATTTCTAGACCTCGAACTAGGGGGGAGAGTCCTTTACGGTAGGCTGGCAAATTGCCAATGAATGCTTTGGTGAAATCCGAAGCACTAATGGGAGTTGCTAGATGACCCGTGAAGGGGTCGCCGTTAAAGGGTTGAATCATTTCTGCATTTCTGGGGTCGGCCATATTTAGTTTCTCCTCGGTGTGAAAGAAAGTTGAGGCGTTCAAGTCATATTTTACGCAGGGACGTGTAGCCTATTTGCAAAATTGGCTTCGAGCTTTAGAAAAGTTCACCATTCTTTAGTTTTGAGAAGAATTTTTCTTTTGTCCTCTATACCAGAAAGCGAGTCGATCGGGCGATAATCCCAGAAAATAACCAATAATTACTATTTGATTGATGGCGGTGGTTTTGATTACCCCAAGCTGCTGCCAGCGGCGGGCACAGGTGAGTACGGCTAGGGGTACTATTTTGATGCGGCCTTGTTTTTTCAATCGGCGCACAAATTCAAAGTCTTCCATCACTGGCAAGTTAGGAAAGCCACCGATGTGGTTAAAGGTATCTGTTTTGAGGAAAATGGCTTGATCCCCGTAGGGCATTTGTAGCCAGTGCGATCGGCACTTTACCCCTGTTTCTACTAGCCGCAGGCTGAGCAAAGGCGCATCAATCTTGAGTTCAAAGGCTCCCGCCACTATGGAGGGATTCGTGAGTGCTTGACGGACGCTAGCATCATAGCCCTGGGGTAAATGAGTGTCTCCATGGAGGAACAAGAGGATGTCTCCTGTGGAGGCGGCAGCACCTGCATTCATTTGGGTAGCGCGGCCTGGGCTGGTGAAGATCGTTCGATCGGCTTCATATTTGGCTATTTCAGCAGTGCCATCCTGACTGCCGCCGTCAGCGACTATTATTTCGACATTTTCGGCATTGCGGGCGGTGGAGATGACTTTGGCGATCGTCGGAGCTTCGTTTAAGACGGGAATGATAATAGAAATTTTGAGATTTGCAGTTTCAGTTTCAGGCATACAAAATAAATAAGGGTGCATCTCAATGAGTGCAAATATATTCGTAGGGGCTTCTCGCATGACCGCTGTAAATCTCTGGTTATCCCTAATAAATTGTCTCCGGTCATGCTTCGCCTATGCAAAATCGGGATGCTCCCATAAATAACGCCGTTAGAGTGGGGGTTTTTTACAAAGCTTAAGGTATCATTTGCCAATTTATGCCACTCCTGCAATTACCTATTACCTATCCTGCCCTTACCGATGACCTCACCTAAATGAGAAAGAATATATCTGCTATTACTTACTTTTTCTCGCGCCTGAGAGAATTCTCTCAAGCGCTGTCTAACCACTACTGAGAGTCAGTATTTGGATAGACAAATACAATTACTATATTATGACTTTGTGGTTTCATAAACAAGTAATTAATTGTAATTATTGATGATAATTACTAATGAATTAGGCTGATTTAGCCTGGTTTTAATTATCGCAAAATATTGATATCTAAACCGATAAGATCCTCTGGTCGATCGATATCTATTAAAGTAGGGAGAACACCAATATTTAGACCGAGATTTTGGGCGATCGCCAGCGTGTCAGCAAAGACTTCACTGCTTCCCCAGTGAATCCCGTCGAACAATTCAGGTATCAGGAAACGCAGCCCGATTAGATAATAACCTCCATCTTTTGCAGGGCCCAAAACTAAATCTTTGTCACTGAGAGCGTCAAAAGCTTTGGCCAGAATCTGTTCTTTTAATTTGGGGCAATCAGTGCCGATAATTGCTACTTTTTCAATACCCCAATTAAAAGATTTTTGAAAGGCTGCGAGCATTCTTGCGCCCAAATCTCCGTCCGACTGTTGATGATAAACAATCTCAGTTCCCAACCAGTCTTCCATGAGTTGCTGGCTGCTGCCTGTGTAGTGAATTTCTACGGATAATTGGCGGGAGTTTTGAAGAGAGAGGGCGCGGGCGATCGTCCGTTGAGTCATCAGGCGGTGAAGGTTGGCTGCTCCTTCTTTTCCCAGTACGGGAATTAATCGAGTTTTGGCTTTTCCTGGTGCTGGATAGCGAGTGAAAATAATTAGTTGTTCTGAAATCATTTATCGTCCCTGATGTTTAAAGGAATGACTTAATTGCATCGCTGCGCCCAACCCACCCTAGAAGAGATTGATTATTAACCGTGAAGGGTCAACAGTGAACCGTCAACTCATTTCTAGCATTCGCTGAATCGGTTTTAAAGCTGCTAGTTGCAGTTCTTGAGGCATGGTAATTTCTGGGGTTTTATTTTTCATCGTTAGATACAATTTTTCCAAGGTATTCAATCTCATATGTGGACATTCATTGCAAGCACAAGTATTGTTGTTGGGAGGCGCGGGAATAAAGTGTTTGTGAGGTGTTTGCTTTTGCATTTGGTGAATGATTCCCGGCTCAGTCGCTACAATGAAAGCACTGCTGGAACTAGCTTGAGAATATTTGAGTAAAGCTGTGGTGGAGCCGATATAGTTGGCATGGCGGAGTACGGGAGGTTCGCATTCCGGGTGGGCAATGATTTCGGCTTCGGGATTTTCGATTTTTAGTTGAACTATCTTTTTTTCTGAGAAGTTTTCATGGACGATGCAAGCTCCTTGCCACAGTTCCATTTTTCTACCGCTTTCTTCCATGACGTAACGACCGAGATTGCGATCGGGCCCAAAAATTATCGGCTGGTTTTCGGGGATTTGGTTGACAATTTTTACGGCGTTGGAACTGGTGCAAATAATATCGCTCATTGCCTTAATTTCGGCCGTACAATTAATGTAGGAAATTACCAAATGTCCTGGTTGATCGGCTTTGAAAGCTGCAAAGGCTTCGGGAGGACAACTATCGGCGAGGGAACACCCAGCATTCAAGTCGGGCAACAAGACTAATTTGTCGGGATTGAGGATTTTGGCGGTTTCTGCCATAAAATGGACACCGGCAAACACGATGACGTCGGCATTGGTGTTGGCTGCTTTCCGGGCTAGTTCCAGGGAATCACCAATGAAATCGGCGATGTCTTGAATGTCTGAGTCTTGGTAATAATGGGCGAGAATGACGGCGTTCAACTCTTGTTTGAGGGCTTTAATGGCTGCAAACAAGTCATCGGGCAGTCTGCTTTCGGTCAGGTTGGGAGAACGTGCGGTGGTAAACACAGTTAAAATATTCCGCGAAAGGTGGTGAAGAAAGCTAAAGTGTACTTTGAATTATAGTTGAATTCACCAAAAAAGACTGGTAGTTCCGTTGAACCCATCTAAAATATAAAATTGGCTGGGGGGATGTGTAAAAATTGGTCGCTGTTTCCTATGCTGATAAGAGGGGGGAAGCGATCGCAAAGGGCAAATCAAATGAATCAGACTAAATCTATCAAAATTGCAGTGGTGGGGGATGTTCACGATCAGTGGGAAGCCGAAGACGGCGAGGCCCTAAAGCATCTGGGTGTTGATTTGGTGCTGTTTGTGGGGGATTTTGGGAATGAGTCGGTGGATGTGGTGCGGGCGATTGCCCAATTGGATATTCCGAAAGCTGCTGTGTTTGGGAATCACGATGCTTGGTACACGGCGACGGATTGGGGGCGCAGTAAGTGTCCCTACGATCGCCAACAAGAAAATCGCGTCAAACAGCAAATAGACTTAATGGGAGAAGCTCACGTCGGTTACGGGAAACGAGATTTTCCCGAATTGGGCGTAACAGTCGTAGGAAGTCGCCCGTTTACGTGGGGCGGATCGGATTGGAAGTACGGGGATTTTTACTCGGAGTGGTTTGGGGTAGAGAGTTTTGAGGAGTCGGCGCAACGCATTGCACTGGCGGCTGCGGACGCGGATTGCGAAAATGTGATTTTTTTGGGTCATACAGGCCCGATTGGCCTAGGAGAGGCTCCTGAAGACCTCTGCGGGCGAGATTGGAAGCCACTGGGAGGGGATTGGGGCGATCCGGATTTTGCAGTGGCGATCGAGAAAACTCGTAATTCTGGGAAGCCGATACCTCTGGTAACTTTTGGGCATATGCACCATCAACTCCGCCACATCAAACACGAGTTTCGGAAGTCGGTGGTGAGTGCCAAGGGTACGGTGTATGTGAATGCAGCTAGGGTACCGCGCATTGTGGACAGAGATTGCTCGAAACTACGAAATTTCTCGATCGTGGAACTGGATACGGGAGTAGTGTCGGAAGTATCTTTAGTGTGGGTGGGTAAAGATTTCTCTGTGGAAACAGAACAAATTCTTTATCGGCGGACTGAATCTGCAACTACTTGTGGTTAGCGACAACTACTGGTATGATGGAGTTTATCCACCTGGAGAGGTGGCAGAGTGGTCGAATGCGCCTGACTTGAAATCAGGTGAACTGAAAGGTTCCGTGGGTTCAAATCCCACCCTCTCCGTCGCTTTTTTTTTGTTTACTGCCCAGGGTTTTGATTTCATTGCAAAGTCTTTTGGATTCTCCATTTCAAAATGACAACGGTCAAATTGACGGCTTAGCCTTTCAATGTTCCTTATGCTCGACTAATTGAGTTGTGGGAATATATCCAGACTAACAATGGCATACAAACAACAAAGCCCCTTTCTAGAAGAGAGAAAGAGGCATTATGTGTGGTAAATAAATCCCAGGCATCGAGCTATTTTCTCAGGCAGTGACCCGCCAAATATCTTCGCCACCGCAGCGTTTAACAACCG
>NZ_JBGJZU010000127.1:0-7475 GCF_041354475.1 Microcoleus sp. | reverse complement strand
AGTCCGATCTTTCGTCCCCCTTCCCCCCTTGGGGGGGGCTAGGGGGGGGTGGGGATTTAGGGGGATCTAGACTCAGGTAAAAACCAGATTTCTCAAGGCTTTCAGGCTTAAGTTGACACCTATGCCCTTCCCCATACTCCTAGACGATGTAAGGAGAATTAATAGGCTGGGCGCGATTGGTGGCGACTAGAGTTTGGTAGATGAGAGCGGATATTTCACCACGAGTGATGTCGCGGGCTGGGGAAAAGCGATCGCGCGCTGGATAATTCACCACCATTTTACGCTCTGTGGCCGTTGCTACCTGAGCGGTGGCAAAACTGGGAATCAAAGCGCGATCGCTGTAAACACTCAAAGAATTGGGGTTTCCGCCCACAAGCTGCAAACCATTGACCAAAGAAACAACAGCCTGAGCCCTAGTCAAATTCTGATTTGGGCGAAACGTAGTGTCAGGATATCCAGCCAAAAAGCCAGCCCGATTAGCTTTTTCGATCGCCGTTTGTGCCCAAAAATCCGCCGCCACATCCTTAAAATTGGTTGCATCGCGGCGAGGAGCAAGTTCAAAAGCCTTCGCCAGCAAAGCAGCGTACTGAGCCCTTGTCAAACCTTGATCCGGCTTAAAAGTGCCGTTAGGAAAACCACGGATAATATTCATGTTTGTCAAACGTTCAATAAAATCCTTAGCCCAGTGAGTGCTGATGTCGCTAAACTGAATGCCGCCAGGAGTGGGAGTTGGGGTTGGAGTTGGGGCTGGGGTTGGAGTTGGGGCTGGAGTGGGAGTTGGAGTTGGAGTTGGGGCTGGAGTGGGAGTTGGGGCTGGAGTGGGAGTTGGAGTGGGAGTTGGGGTTGGAGTTGGGGTTGGGGCTGGGGTTGGGGTTGGGGTTGGTGTCACCGAGCCCAACTCAACTAAACCTTTCACCAGAGAGGAATTAATCTGATTTCCCACAGCGAAAATTTTGACCCCAGTGGCGTTTTGCAAGTCAAATTCACCGTTATTGACAAACACATTACCACCCAAATCTTGAGCAGTACCAACATCAGGCATCGCTTTCCCCACCACTGTCAAGCCGTCTTCCACATTTCTTTCAATGCGATTCTTGCGTATAGTTGGTTGTGAATCGCCTGCGAGGACAATCCCAGAGCGATTTTGCAAAATTTGGTTTTCCACAATCAAAGGAGCGGACTGAGCTTGTAGAGAAATACCAAAACCTGTATTTTGAAAAGTATTGCGCCGGAGTACACCTTTAGCGCTACCAGCCATAATCACGCCAGCGGCAGAGTTTTCCAAAAAGATGTTATCGAGAATAGCCGGATTAGCAGTGCCGGTGGCAAATATTCCTTCCCGCTTGGATTTAGTCAAAGTGCAGTTAGCCACAGTGGGAGAAGTTGATTCAATCCAAACTGCGGTGCCGCGAATCTCAGGGTTGATGACAGTTACTCCGCGCAATTCGGCATCGGTTCCTAGGAGTATAGTGACATTTTGACCAGCGGCGCTGGGACTGACAAATTTGCCGCTTCCTTGGATGATAATGCTGCTACCTTTGTTGGATTCATTACCGATTATTTTGATTCCAGAGGGAATGTCTAGGGGGAATTGTTCGCCACTGGCTGCGCTGTAAGTTCCGCTGGCTAGCTGAACGATCGCTCCGTAGGGGGCGATACCGATCGCGCGGGCTATAGTTTTCAATGGGGCTGATTGGCTACCGGCGGCTGCATCGGAACCTGTTGCGGAGTTGACGTATAGTGTTGCCATGTTTTTGCTAAAGAGATAAGGTGCGATCGAGCTTTTGTATAATTTTCATTCTCTACCAACTTGACCCCGGATCTATAGCAATCCTTGCGGGAGTCGTAATATTTTTACCCCACCCCAACCCTCCCCTTACTAAGGGGAGGGAGTAAGAAATGCACAAATGATTTAGGATTGCTATATATTCTGTTTCATTCGCCAACAGTCGAAATTCCCTGCCCAAAAACCTTCACCGCTTCAGCCAAATCAGTTTCGCCCATCAAAATTGAGCGCCTTAGTAAGTCAATATCCAGCCTTTCCAATCCTGACAGTTGACTCTGAATTACTTCTTCATACCCATTTTCCCGAAGATGATATAGCCGCAAGGTACCATCCTCCCAAAACCAGATTTCTGGCACACCCAAAGCCCGATATTTTGGCAACTTTGTCAGTCCACCGCTAGTATAAACCACCTCGATCGACAAATCGGGAATCAACTTAGGTTTCCCGAAACAAAATGATTTGTCTGCTTGGGTTGAAACTTCTCCCATTTTCTCCTGCGTCATGGAACCACAAGGGTAAAACCTAATGCCTTGCACCAGCAGAAAAGTTGTCACTAGATAACCAATGATTTCCGAAAAATGTTCGTGTTGGAATCCCGGCATCAGAATCTCGATTGCGCCTGCAAAGAAAGACAACTTTATGCCAGGGGAATCTTCGGAACCCTTTTGGATTAACTTGAATTGTTCCCAGGTGCCGTTGAGCACCACTCGTCCATCGAGAATTTCGCGATCGAGAACTTGTGTCATTGAGCCGCACCATTATCTCCTATGGGAATTATAGCGTATTGGGCGATCGGCCCTAACAGTCAGCGCTGGTCGTGGTGCGATTCCAAAATGCAGTGCTTAAAATTCAAAAAGTCGATGGTTAAATCGATAATCTTTCTTGTTGGTTTCGCAGTCTAGATCCCCCCTAACCCCCCTTAATAAGGGGGGAACCGGAATCTTCTCTTTTCTGGTTCCCATGCTCTGCCTGGGAACCAATATCCAGAGGCTCTGCCTCATCTTAACTCCCACCCAATTTCGCAATTTCTGGTTCCCATGCTCTGCCTGGGAACCAATATCCAGAGGCTCTGCCTCATCTTAACTCCCACCCAATTTCGCAATTTCTGGTTCCCACACTCTGCCTGGGAACCAATATCCAGAGGCTCTGCCTCACCTTAACTCCCAGCCAATTTCGCAATGCAAGATGTTTCCAATACCACTAAAACATCGTTCTGAAAAACAGCACAACTTGTCATTGCTTCAGCTAACACAGGAATTTTCCCTTGTTTGAGAGCAAGCATCGCCTTTGGTGTAGAATCAAAGTCTTCGATCCAACCGTAATCCTTTACATACTCAAGAGTCAAGGCATTGCGTTCGAGCATCCAGAAATCTATTCCATATTGATTAATAAACTTTTGCACCACAGAGCGATCGGGACTATATTGAGCGCGAATTAAATCGTTAACTCGCTGTCTAAATCTGGTATAATAGCCTTTTTGATAAGGCACTGCATATTCTTTTCCTACCAAAACCGAGCGCTGACTAAAAGTTGGCAGGTTGTCCACCTCTGGCGCTAGGGAAGCAATCAAAATATCTGGCGGTTGCTGCTGAAAAAACTGGTACAATTCGGGCATTTTACCCTCTACATACCCAACGCTAGGAAATTTCTCCACTAAGCAGGGATAAAGCACAACTACCACAGCAATTATCGCTGTTGTGATGATTGCCACTAGATTTTTGATGCTAATTTTGGTTTCGGTTGTCTTAGCCCAATTTCCCACTCCATTTAGGAGCAAAGTTAGGGCGATCGCACTTAAGAACACTACAATAAATCGCAAGCTATAAGCAGTATAGCGTCCAGGCTGATATAATTTAAAAATGGTAGCATGAGCTGCAAGAAACATGAATAAAGATGCTAAAAATAGTTGCAGCAACAGCCAGATATTACTTTGAATCTGTTTGGCTACAGGAAAGTGCGATCGCCATACCAATAGCACCGGAAATAACCATGCAGCACAGTGAGTAACGGGGGTAAACAGGGACTTGGGAAACATCCCACTACCCCGGCCAGTCAGCCAATAATCTAGGGGATTTGGACGAAAAAAAGCATTTCGGCCTTGGGGCGCAAATTCGGGCATTGTTTTAGCTTCTGCTGCTGTATAAGCGGGGCCAAATTCCGATTTATCTAGGGCATAGGGTAGCATTACTAAAAACACAACTCCTAAAACTGTAGTGCAAAATAGGTAATTTGTGCGATCGCGCGACAAGCGCAAACTACCTTTTTCCCAATCCAGCAACCGCAAAACTAAGATACCCGCAGCTACCAATGCGTAAGGAGGGTAAAATAGTCCGATTAAGGCGATCGCCCCTAAACAGGGCAGCAGGGAACGTCGCAGTAAATAATATAAAAAAGCGAGAAATATCGGATAGATAAAGGCTCTGGGCGTTGTGGAAGCCAAATCGTCTGTCATCCACATATGTTGGTTTAGCAGCAAAGAGGCAATAAATCCAGTCATGGGCACTGGCAGTATTTCTAGGGCAATGCTAAAACAGTAATAAGTGGAGATTAAGCTGAGGAAAAGCGGCAATATTTTGTGAAATAATAGGGGAGAGATGCCAATTGTGGCTGCTATTTTGTAGAGTGTGCTGTAGCCTGTGGGGCTGATGGATTGAAAGTAGTTAGCAATGAAGTCGTTGGGAAACAAATCGCGATCGACAAATCGCATCATCCAGAAAACGTGTTGTCTGGCATCGTCTTGCACGATATACTCGCCACCGAAGGCTTGTCTTAGTCCTAACCAACCATAGATTGCCGCAAATGTCAAGCTTAAAGCTAACCAAAAGATGGTGCGCGATCGAGATTTATCATCATTTGTGGCAGTCAGAAATTTGTGCAAGGGGGCGATGAACATGGGGGAAAAATAATATCAATTTCGTTCACACTCCCCGCGCGTTTACGCCGGGGATTCTTTATTCTACGAGCCAACTTGCTTTGACAGGATTTCTCCAACCAAAGTAGAGGTAAACAACCGCCCAGAATTCGATGTCTAAGGGCAGGGCGACACCAACAACCAATAACTAATGACTACTGACTAAATGCCATTCATGGGCTTTTTGGGTAATAGTTGCCAGCTCTGCGGAGGACATTTTGTCCAGATTGGCTAAAATAAAGCTCATGCGCCCGATCGACTGCAATTTTTCCCGGTGGCGCGCCAGGAAGTCCCAGTAAAAAAAATTGAAGGGACAGGCATTTTCGCCCGATCGCACCGTGCGATCGTACTTACAACCCCGACAATAATCGCTCATCTTATTGATATAGTTCGCAGACGCAGCATAGGGTTTAGACGCCAACACACCGCCATCCGCAAACAAACTCATACCCAACACATTTGTCTGCATTACCCAGTCGTAGGCATCAATAAATGCACTGTGGAACCAGTTTTCCAGCTCCTGTGGCGAGATGCCGGCAATTAGACCAAAATTGCCCAAAATCATTAATCGCTGGATGTGATGCGCGTAACCAGTGCTTTCGACTTGACTTAAAACTTGATGCAAACAGTTCATATCAGTTTTGCTAGCATCCCAAAAAAACTCCGGCAGCGGCTGAGTGTGGTTGAACCAATTCTTCTGAAAATAATCAGCATCCACATAAAAATAAACACCCCGAATGTATTCTCGCCAGCCCAGAATTTGGCGGATAAAACCCTCAACGCCGTTTAAATTTAAGTCATTGTCTAAGTAGGCTGTTTCCGCCGCTTGAATAACTTCTAAAGGATGCAGTAAGCCAATATTCAAATAAGGAGAAATAAGCGAATGCCACATGGTTTCCTCCCCCGTTACCATCGCATCTTGATAAGGGCCAAAGGTGGGGAGACTTTGGGTGATAAAATTATTTAACACTTGCAAAGCTTGCTCTCGCGTCACGCCCCAGCGAAAAGGTTCCCCATCTCCGTAAGTTGGGAAAGATAGAGCCTTAACATCGGCGATCGCTTCTTGAGTTATTTCATCCGGCTCAAACCAAATAGTTGGCGGTGTATTCAGTTTACCTTTTGGTGGCTGGCGATTTTCTTTGTCAAAATTCCACTTACCCCCTACTGGTTTATTTCCATCCATTAAAACTTGGAAACGCTGGCGGCTAACTCGATAAAAATCTTCCATTAACAGGCGTTTCCGGCTGGATGCCCAATCTTTAAATTCTGCTTCACTCCACAAAAATTGGTTGTTAGCAATTAAAGTAATTTGGCAGGGAAGTTGCAAGTTTTGGATTTTTTGTAAAAAAGGTCGATCGCTCGGTGTCATCACCCGCAATTCAGTGATATTATCAGTTTCAATCCAAACTTTCAGAGGAGTTTCAAAATCCGCCGCTTTGGCATAAGCAACTTGATAGCCACTGTTACGTAATTCTGCGGCAAAATGTCGCATTGCCGACCAAATTAAAACTAACTTCTGTCGATGATAGGAACGTTCAAGAACCTGTTGCCAAGATTCAATTAAGATAATTTTGGGAAATTCTTTCAGATTAAGTGTGCTGGCGAGAGCAGCTTGATTGTGCCAAAGTTGATCGCCTAATATCCAGATGCCAACTGTCATTTTTTTTGATGATTGATTTTATTAGTTTGTTTTACCAGGCTTGTTTAGACTTTTAAACGGTTTTAACATCCCAATTGATTTTGCATTTTTTAGCGGGTATTTTATTGGTTGACTTTTTCCAAGTTGGTCGTAATTTTAGCATCTATCGAATTACTTCGTCTTAATTGTGGATTTGCTGGAGCATAACATTGATTTCCAAAGATAGGGAAACCTCCCAGCAAATCTAAACTCAATATCCGTGTATTGTTCAATCTCTAATACCTTTGACAAGGTTTTGACCGAAAAAAACTTGACATGACCATTATCCCAAAGTACAGTAAAATGATTGTCCATTTTACCAGTAATTGCTAATATCAAATTTTTTAAATAACCATGATAGGGAGTGGAAATAATTAGCGTACCTCCGGGTTTAAGACATTTTCGGGCAGCTTTTGCCAGTTCTTTTGGATAAAGTAAATGTTCGATTACTTCAATGGCGAGGACAACATCAAAGGAATGCGGTAGATCGACTTCGGGGAGAGCGTAAATATCTGCTTGGATAAACTGACACTCCGGGAAACTTTCACGAGCAATTGCTATGCCTGGTGCAGAATTATCAACGCCAACAACTTCATAGCCTTGCTCTGCGATGACGTGACTCAAGCTACCATTGCCACAGCCGAGATCTAAAACTCGGAGTTTTTTCTGGCTGGTAGCTTGCAGTTTTACCAGCATTTCCAAAAGGGGGGATAGCAAATAAGCGTGATGATATCTGGGACGATTATTTGTATAATAATAGGTATAGTCACTAGAGTTTTTTTTCATCGATTAAGTAAGCTAGGAAGATGATTGTCGATCGCTCTAATCCTCAGCAAGTGTATGGGCTGTTTGAGCTGATGTTCATTCCCTGGGGGTTGTGAAAGTCGATCGACCATTCCATCATCTCATTATTTGACCTCGCTGAAGATAAAACAATCAGGGCGATCGCCCTCTGCGGGCACATTAATACGATTGGTAGAATACTAGCATGAAAACACTGAAGTTTAAACTCTACGCACACAAACGGAATAGACACCTCAAGCGCACAATTAATGCTGCTGGGGTGATTTATAACCATTGCATTGCCCTACACAAACGGT
>NZ_JBGJZU010000126.1:0-8448 GCF_041354475.1 Microcoleus sp. | reverse complement strand
GTAGGCGCAGGGGAATAGCAGGATGCCAGACCAGCCTACGAAGACGAAACGATCGCGTTTGAGCCAGTCGTCGAGTACATCAAAGATGCCTCGCTCGTTCTGGGCGCGTCCGACTGCAATTGTCATTACGCAAATCTCCAAATAGATATAATTACGACGGACAAGTTTCTATTCTATATTTTCCAAGTCTTGCTGCTTAGCAGAAAATGAGATGGATTATGAACAGACTTTACTTTTCTTTACCGTAATCAAAATTATAGGGGTAATTCTTTACAAAAGCAAGTATTTCGTGAACGAACCTGACGGTCAACTGGGTACAGTTAGACCGCAGGCTTCTTTTTCCTTTTTTTCAAAGGCTTTTTATAGTGAGGTAGTTCCACCCCCACTTGACTAATATAGTATCAGAGTATTTCCAGAGCATTAAGGGGTGTACAAGCATAATTGTCGGTTTCCGTTCCTCCATCCGACGCTTCTGGACATCCCTGCGGTAATTCATTCGGGGGTACTGAGCGCTGCGCTCAGATTCATCCCCCTCTGAATATACCGAGGGACTTCCCGGCTGGTAGTTAAAGATTTTTCCAGATCTTCTCTCCCCATCTCCCCATCTCCCAATTCTCCCCCTCTCCCTCGCCTGGATCTGGGGACTTCTAATATATATACTTAGAAGAGAGCTCCAAACTTAGATTGTTAAGACCATATGTTCAGCATTGACATGATTGTGAAGAACACCCCCGTCTCGCTGTCGGTGCAGCGGAAGTCCGCGGAGGACGCTGAGGCTGTTTACCAGCAGGTTGTAGAGGCGATTCGTAACTCCCAACCCCAAATTTTGGAACTCACCTGCGAGAAAAATCCTGAGAAAAAGGTGGCTGTGCTCAGTAGCGAGATTTCTGGGGTGATCGTCTCTCAGAAATCGGGGGCTGCTTCTACAGGGAGAGCACCGGGTTTTGTCTCGATGGCTGTAGCAGAATGAGGGCTGGGGGTGCTGGTGGCGATCGCACTCAGCCGGCGGTTGCGGTGCGGGATTTGGGTTTTTGCTGGCCTTCGGGCGATCGAGTGTTGCAAAGTTGCTCTCTCGATGTACCCAAGGGCGAGTTTTGGATGCTCTTGGGTACTAACGGCAGTGGCAAATCTACCTTGCTGAGGCTGATGGCTGGGCTGCTGCACCCCCAGTTTGGGGAAATCGATCTGAGTGGAAGGGTGGGTTTTGTCTTCCAAAACCCCGATCACCAACTGGTGATGCCTACAGTCGGTGCAGATGTGGCTTTTGGCTTGGTGGAGGAACAGTTGTCTAATATTCAGGTGCGGGCTAGGGTGGCGGAGGCTTTGGAGGCTGTGAATTTGTTGGAGTTGCAGCGACGGCCGATTTATGCTTTGAGTGGTGGCCAGAAACAGCGAATTGCTCTGGCTGGAGCGATCGCCCGTCACTGTGAAATTCTATTATTAGATGAACCGACGGCTTTGTTAGATCCTGATTCTCAGTTGGATTTGGTGGCGGCGGTGCAGCGTTTGGTGAAAAATCGCGGAATTACCGCTTTGTGGGTGACTCACCGTTTGGATGAGTTGAATTATTGTGATGGGGCTTTTTTGTTGGAAAAGGGCCAAGTGGTCGATCGCGGAGATCCAGCCCGTTTGAAGCAGCGCTTGATGCAAAATCAAGATGTTTAGCTGTGGGTGAATCATTTCTCTAAATTGATAATAGGTTCGGTATCCCCCGATCGCAGATTTGGTTGAGGTTGTGGAAACTTCAACCAATTTGTCATGGGTAAAATAGTCGATCGCGATCGACTCTTATGTTGCTATTATAGGAAAATCCAGTTTAATGTTGTGCCTGATTTGAAACAAAAGATCGCCCTTAGTTTAAGCCGTCACAAGGCGATATTTGTACTGAGCACTTTTATTACAGAATCAGGATGTAACTGCTGTTTAATTTAGTGTGGTGAGAGTGGAATTAGAGCTTATGTTGAATACACCAAAACTTTTTGAAGAAAACCCAATTCCGGGAAATACAGCGGTTTTATCAGCGGAAATTCCCGACTTATTTGGTAGCAAGTTCGATCGCCTTAATCCGACAAAAAACATGGCAGTGGGCGACACCAATGTTTTATTTGATACCAACTATGATTTGACTCAAACATCAAATATGGGTGTGGCAGCAACTGATAGTGCGATCGACCTTTTTGACCAACTCACCGATTTCGGAACCCTAGAAACAGGAAACAACAATCTCAAATTCGATGGTAGTTTCCCATCCTCACCAGATATCGCCGGTCAAGTTGAGCCAGACGAACTTACAGGCATTGGTTTTGCCGTTAGCGATGCAGCCAGTAATCCAGAGCGCTTGGCAGCTAGAACTGCTGCCCCATTCCCTTCAGAAAACTGGGCTTTCAACTTTAAAAGTTATACCATCGACCACCAAGGTTTAAACACCTTAAATATCAAAGTTGGTTACGAACTCAAGCCGGGAATCACCAAGCAAGAATATCCCGATTTTGTGCCAATTTACAAAAGCATTGATAACTTCCTAGTCAACTATCCCAATGAAACAGATACTTGGGAAATTATTAACAAGAATTTGAGCAAAAAAGTGCTAGATGAAAATCCAGCACTCACAAATGTTACCCTGCAACTGGAAATTTTGCCAACGGACAGATTGCCCTACGATCGCGCCAGCACAGTTTTCCGCAGTCGTTCGGGCCAAATCAAAGAAAAATTTGATTTTTCTTTGCAAAACTACGCAATTAATCACCAAGGCTTAAACAAGCTCAATCTGGATGTAAATTACCAGTATAAGTCTGGAATTACCCAAGCAGAATATCCCGATTTTGTGCCAATTTACAAAGGTATTGATAAGTTTTTAACCAACTATCCAAACGAGACAGATTTTTGGGAAATTGTCAATAAAAAATTGACCCGAAATATCCTGCTCGAAAATCCTGCCCTAGCTGCGATCGATATCAATTTGAACGTTTTGCCCAGCCAAAACATACCCTACAGCCGCACCAGCAAAGTTACCCGCACTCAACCCACTAATCCTCAAGGAACTTTCCTTGTGGGTAATACAAGGGGCAATAATATACTCCGCTTTGATGGCAAAACAGGGAATTTGGTAGACGAATTTATTCCAGCAGCAAGTGGTGGCTTGTTCAGACCAGATACGGTCATCTTTGGGCCCGATGGCAACGGCGATGGCAAGTCGGATATTTACATTGCTAGCGGTGACAAACCAGGCAAATCTGGAGAAATTGGAGCATCGGCTGTATTGCGCTATGACGGAATTACGGGTGCATTTATTGACAGATTTGTTGGCGATAATCCCAACACTACGACTGATGAAACTGGTGGATTGTCTCGTCCTTATGGTTTAGCTTTTGGTCCTGATGGTAATTTTTATGTCAGCAGTTTTTTGACTGACCAAATTCTCCGCTATAATGGCAAAACAGGGCAGTTTATTGATGTATTTACTACGGGAAATCAGCAAGCGGGAGGATTGAATGGTCCCAATGGTTTGGTATTCGATCCTGATGGTAATTTGTACGTGACAACTCAGGGGAGTGTGGCTAAAAATGGTCAGGCAGATTTTAGCGGTAATTTCCTGAGTCAGGTACTTCGCTATAACCTAGAAACTAAGCAGTTTAGTATTTTTGCTTCACCGGATGTTTCGCCTAGGAGTCAGGGATTTGTGAGTCTTTTGGGAATGGCGATCGGACCTAATGATGGCGACCTTTATGTGAGTGATTTTGCTAACGATATCCGGCGTTACAATTTAAAAACGGGAGAATTAGTCAAGGTTTTATCTACTAATTATACTGACACATTGCCCAGTAGTAATTATTTAGGTAGTTTGGCATTTTCGCCTAGTGGCAATTTGTTTGCCGTTGGCTTTGACAACCGCGCTAATGCTAATAATGCGGGGGCTGTGTTGCGTTACAATGGCAATACAGGTGAGCCTCTGCCCATTACCGGGAATCTTGGTTCTGGGAACAATTCTATTTTTGTTCCTCCCGATAGTAAACTACAGCGTCCCGTGGGGATTGCATTCTTTCCTACCGATGCTCAATTGACCGAGAAGTGGAATTTTACAGTCCCAAATTACCCCATTAATCATCAAGGGCTGAACAACCTGAATATTGATGTCAATTACCAGTACCAAAATGGGATTCAAAATTTTCAGTATCCCGATTTTGTGCCGATTTACAAGAGTATTGATAATCAGTTGGTTAACTACCCCAATGAAACGGATTTTTGGGAAGTAGTCAACAAAAATGTGACGCAAAAAGTGCTGGCGGAAAATCCATCACTTTCCTCGGTAACAGTGAATTTGGATGTGTTGCCGACCAACCGATTACCCTACGACCGCAGCAGTACGGTAACTAGGACTCAAGATGGTAAATTATCGGAGGCTTGGGATTTCCAGTTGGCCAATTACTCCATCGACCATCAGGGCTTAAACAACCTAAATATTGATGTCAAGTATCAGTACAAACCAGGAATTACTACGGCTGAATATCCCGACTTTGTGCCGATTTATCGCAGCATCGACAATTTCTTGGCTAGTTACCCCAACGAAACTGATTTTTGGGAAGTTGTGAATAAAAAATTGACTAAAAAGGTGCTAGCGGAAAATCCAGCTTTGGATTCGCTACAAATCAGCCTTGAGGTTTTGCCCACGAATCGATTGCCTTATGAACGAGGTAGTATTGTGTCGATCGCCTAGCAACTAATTTGATAAGATTGAAAAACCAGGTTTCTCAGCTTGGGAGGCGATATTCGACTGAAAATGCGAGAAATCTGGTTTTTCAATTGGCAAACAGCATAAATATCTATCTTGCGACAGATATTTTTCTCATGAGATCTAATAAACAAAAACGGTTAATCTTGTGAATTTTGGCAAGATGGAATTACTCCCGGAGGTTAGGGTGAAAACGCTAAATATCCTCTTATTAGAAGACTCTAGCTTGGATGCTGAATTGATCCAAGACTATCTATTAGATGGTGGCCTAGATTTTTCTCTGTTGTGCGTGCAAACACGGGCAGACTTTGTGGGGGCACTGGAAAATAATTGCTATGACCTGATTTTGGCGGATTATATGCTGCCTGAGTTTAATGGACTAGAGGCCCTGGAAATAGCCCGTGGTATTTGTCCGGGATTGCCGTTTATTATTGTATCGGCTACTTTGGGTGAGGAGTTGGCGATCGAAACTTTGAAAAACGGGGCTACAGATTATGTAGTCAAACGGGGTTTGACGCGGCTTGTACCGTCGATTCAGCGGGCACTGCGGGAAGTTCAAGAAAGACTCGATCGCAAACAAGCCGAAGTACACCGCCAAGAAAGCGAAGAGCGGTTTCGGATGATGGCCGACACCGCACCGGTGATGATTTGGATGTCTGGTATTGACAAAGTTTGCAATTACTTTAACCAAGTTTGGCTGGATTTTACGGGCAAAAGTTTGGCTTCCGTCATGGACTGGGGCTGGAAAGAATCGTTACACCCGGAGGATTTGCAGTATTGTTTAGATACTTATGGGAATGCTTTTGACGCGCGAAGTGAGTTTCGGATGGAATTTCGTCTGAGACGCTATGATGGCGATTACCGCTGGATTTTGGCGACGGGCTTACCGCGGTATAGGCCCGATCGCACTTTTGCAGGTTACATTGGTTCTTGCATTGATATTAGCGATCACAAACTAGCAGAACAAGAACGCGCCGTCGCCTTTGAACGGGAACAAGCAGCCCGATTGCAAGCAGAAGAAACAGCCCAAGCTCTACAAGAGGCAAAGGATGGAATTACTAATATTCTCGAAAGTATTACCGACGCTTTTTTTGCTGTGGATTGCGACTGGAATTACACCTATGTCAACCGGAAAGCCGAGGAGATTTTAGGCAAGTCTCAAGCTGAGTTGATCGGAAAAAGTATGCTCGATGTAGTTTCTCATCTAGGGGATTTAGAAAGTTACAAAATGGCTGACCAAGCCATGTCAGAAAAAGTAACAATCGAATACGAAGCATTTAATGTATCTGTAAATAAGTGGTTTAACGTGCGATTTTATCCGTCGGATTCGGGTTTGTCTGCTTATTTTCAAGACATTAGCGCCCGCAAACAAGCAGAAGCAGCACTCCAAGCTAGCGAGGAAAAACTGAGGTGTTTGGCAGAAGCTAACTTGATGGGAATTCTGTTCGGTAATGTTGACGGTACTATTAACGAGGCTAACGACGAATTTTTGCGGATGGTTGGCTACAGTCGGGAACATTTGCAACGTGGGGAACTGCGGTGGATTGATATAACACCTGTGGAGTATCTACCCTTGGATGCGATCGGCATAGCAGAGGCAAAAGCCACGGGGGTTTGCACTCCTTACGAAAAGGAATATGTGCGCTTAGATGGTAGCCGGATTCCGGTGTTGGTGGGGTATATTTTGTTGGGTGAAAAACGGGAAGAATCTGTTGCTTTCATTCTCGATTTGAGCGAGCGCAAACGATTAGAAAAAGAACTTCAGGAACGAGCGGAAGAATTAGCGATCCTGAACCGAATTAAAGATGAGTTTCTCGCAACTTTGTCCCACGAATTGCGGACACCGTTAAATGCGATGCTGGGATGGACGCAACTGCTACGTTATCGCAAGTTTGATGAAAATACTACGGTGAGAGCTTTGGAAACCATCGATCGCAATACGAGGTCTTTGGGAACACTAATCGAGGATTTGTTGGACGTATCGCAGATTATTACCGGTCAACTATCGCTGAATTTGCGGTGGGTGGATGTGCTGGCAAATGTTGAGGCGGCCATTGAAACTTTGGCAACTGCGGCCAGAGCAAAAAATATTCAAATTGTCACGGAATTTGACCAGACTTCGGTGCGGATATTTGGAGATTCGGGGCGCTTGCAGCAGGTGGTGTGGAATTTGCTCTCCAATGCGATTAAGTTTACTCCTCCTCAAGGACAGGTGAAGGTGGTGGTGCGACAGGTGGAGGGTGCTATTTCTTCTCAGTTAGCATCTGGGGGCAAATTGTCCTCAGCTAGGGTGGAAATTGAGGTAAGCGATACCGGAGAGGGGATTAGTGGGGACTATCTGCCCCATGTTTTCGATCGCTTCAGTCAAGCGGACACCTCTGCGACTCGATCTTACAACGGATTGGGGATGGGGTTGGCGATCGTCCGCCATGTGGTGGAAATGCACGGGGGGACAGTGCAAGCGGAATCTGCCGGGAAGGGAAAAGGAGCGAAATTTGTAGTGAAGTTGCCGATGCAACAGGGCGAGGGTGAATTTTCTGTGGCTGGGGCACGGGAGTTGGTGATTCGAGAAAAAAGGTCGATCGCACCTGGAAATGAGTGTTCTTTTAAGATCAATCTTTCTGGCGTGTTGGTGTTGGTGGCCGATAATGACGAGGATTCCTTGGATTTTGCGCGAATGGTGCTCGAAGAATGCGGGGCCGAGGTGGAGACGGCTGTCTCGGCATGGGAGGCTCTAGAGGCGATTAAAAGGCGATCGCCGGATGTATTCGTCAGCGATTTAGCAATGCCGATGGCACACGGAAAAGATTTGATTGGGCAAGTCCGAACCATGTGTGGTGCAACGGAAGTTCCAGCGGTGGCTTTGACCGCCTATGGTAGGGTGGAAGAACGGGTGCGGGCGCTAAGGCTGGGTTTTCAAATTCATCTGCCGAAGCCGATCGATCCTGTGGAGTTGGTGGTAACAGTGGCAAGTTTAGCGAGTCGAGTTAATTGACATACTCCCCGGCGTGAACGCGCGGGGATTCTTGACACTTCACGGAGATGTGCCACAAGTGGTCTTACCTTCTCTCTGTGTCCATTTAGAGTCGTGACAATGCCCTATCCCGACTTTGTTTATATTCTTCGCTGCATTCTCATCGCGATCGTGTTCGTTGCCGCAATTCAAGCATTGAACCGAGCGGATTTTTAAATCCAATTTTCCCCATCTAAAACCGCAATTTGAACAGATTTGACTTGTTGGTTCCCAGCGACTAATTACCCTAAACTCTCTGCCATACTTTTCAGACTGACGCTCGCATAAAGTCCTAAACTCGTACCATCCCTGTTGGCTAATCGCCCTGGCAAGTTTGCGGTTTTTGACCATACCAGACACGTTCAAATCTTCCAAAATAATCGTTTGATTCTCACTAACAACTTTGGTCGATAGTTTGTGCAGAAAGTCTTTACGAGTATCCCCAATTTGATTGTACAGTTTCGCAATCTGAATGCGAGTTTTGTTGCGACGCTTTGAGTCTTTGGGCTGCCTTGCCAACTTGCGTTGCAGTCTGCGAATTTTTCGGTCTAACTGTTTGTAGCTTGGACTTTTAGCTGATCTTCCGTCGCTCATCACTGCAAAGGTTTTAATACCCAGATCGATGCCGATGCTGTGGTTTTTAGCTTCGACAATATCGGAATTAATCTCTACAACAAAGCTCAGGAAATAACGGTTGGCGCAGTCT
>NZ_JBGJZU010000125.1:0-10141 GCF_041354475.1 Microcoleus sp. | reverse complement strand
TTTAAGTGGGGTAAATTAGACCTGTCAATTCGAGAATTAATCTGTTTAAACTGCGGTACACACCAAGACAGGGATTTGAACGCTGCGAGAATTATACAAAAAGTCGGGATTGGGCATAGCCACGACTGTAAATGGCCGCAGAGGGAAGGTAAGACTGCTTGCAGCACATCCCAATGAAGCGTCAAGAATCACCGCACTTTCAGGGCGGTGAGTATGTCAAACCTAGATGCCCGACTTCTTCCACAAGTCGGGCACCTAAAACCAGAGGGTTTTGAGTTTCCAGAGTTTCGATCAAAACTGCAAAACTATTTTCCGTGTCCGTGGGTGGGGCAAGGAGGAGCTGAGATCGATCGATCTAGCCATCCTGCGGCTTGATTCAAGCGAGGGAGGGCTTCTTCTGGCTGATTTTTGAGCAAAAAGACCAAAGCAGCCCCAGCTTGCTCAGCGGCGCGAGCAGGACGGTTATTCTTGAGACGATGCCAATCTTTTTCGGAGATGGCGAGGCGGGCGGCAAGAGCTTGGGCTAGTTCTACTGTGGTAAGCTCGTTGAGGTTGACAGTTTTAGGCGTTTGTGTAGTTTCAAGCATAGTTGGTAATCATAGCGATTTGGCTACAGTTCCTGAATTTAAAAAATATACTGCACATAATAACAACTAAATTTTAATTATTGTCAGATTTGCGTATCAAAATGCCTCAACAGCCGTCAGAGTTTAATCCAGAGACACCAGGAGATGATGACAGCGAGTTTGTTCAAGCCCTCTCAACGGTGGAGCGATCGCTCGCAGCAGTCAAAGAACGTTACACTCAAATTCAGGTCGATCGCCAGCGCCAAGCGGAACTGGGGCATCGGCGCGAAGCAATCCACCAGCAACAGCGCCAAAATCGCTTACCGCAACTGAAGAAAGAATTGCGGGAAATTGAGCAAGAATTAGAAACGATCGAGTTAAATTTAGAAAGCAGTCTGTTTTCCTGGGCTAGCATAAAACAACCTTTTTGGCAAGCAGTTCGTTTTGGGGGACTTGGTATTTTGCTAGGTTGGATTTTGAAATCTTATGCGGGATAGTTTTTGATTTTTTTTACCGCAGAGGGCGCAGAGGGCGCAGAGGAAGAGAAAACAGAGAAATATAGTGCAAAATAAGTATTAAATAAACGGGAGTGGATATGACAAATCAACGAATTGCTGCTATTTTGCGGGCTGGGGAACCTGATGAAACTGTCACTGTTCAAGGCTGGGTTCGCACTAAGCGGGAATTGAAAGAATTTGCGTTTGTGGAAGTCAATGATGGTTCGGCGATGGCTAATTTACAAGTAGTCATCAATGCTGATTTGCCAGATTTTGAAAATGTACTGAAACAATTAAATACAGGTGCATCTGTGGAAGTGTCGGGGGTGTTGGTAGCATCTCCAGCAAAGGGACAGCGCATTGAGTTAAAAGCGTCTCAAGTTCAAGTTTATGGGGATGCCGACCCCCAAAGTTATCCGCTGCAAAAGAAGCGGCATTCTTTGGAGTTTTTGCGAACAATCGCCCATTTGCGGCCGCGTACTAACACCCACGGTGCTGTGTTTCGGGTTCGCAATGCTTGTTCCGCAGCGATACACCAATTTTTCCAAGAACGGGGTTTTTTGTGGGTGCATACTCCGATTATTGCTGCTAGCGACTGTGAAGGTGCGGGGGAAATGTTTGCCGTTACTAACTTCGATTTGAAAAATATCCCGCGCACTGATTCTCAAGAGGTTGATTATGCTAAAGACTTTTTTGGTAAACGCGCTTATCTGACAGTAAGTGGTCAGTTGGAAGCGGAAATTATGGCGATGGCTTTCGGCAATGTTTACACTTTTAGCCCGACTTTTAGGGCGGAAAACTCTAATACTTCGCGGCATTTGGCTGAGTTTTGGATGATTGAACCGGAGATGGCTTTTTGCGATTTGCAGGGAGATATGGATTTGGCTGAGGCGTTTTTAAAGTATATTTTTAAATACGTGTTGGATCGTTGTCCGGAAGATATGGACTTTTTCAACGATCGCATTGACAAGACGGTTCTGGCTACTGCGGAAAATATCATTAACAATCAGTTCGAGCGGATTACCTACACCGAGGCGATCGCACTTTTGGAGAAAGCAGACAAAAAGTTTGATTTTCCCGTCAAGTGGGGTTTGGATTTGCAGTCGGAACACGAGCGTTATTTGGCTGAGGAATTGTTTAAAAAGCCGACAATTGTCACAGATTATCCCGTGGGAATTAAAGCATTTTATATGCGGTTAAATGATGATGAGAAAACCGTGCGAGCCATGGATATTTTGGCTCCTAAGCTGGGGGAAATTATCGGTGGTTCCCAGCGGGAAGAGCGGCTGGATGTGTTGGAAAGACGCATGGAAGCTCAGGGGATGAACAAGGAGGAATTGTGGTGGTATTTAGATTTGCGCCGCTACGGTACTGTACCTCATGCTGGGTTTGGTTTGGGCTTTGAACGGCTGGTGCAGTTTATGACGGGAATGGGAAATATTCGGGATGTGATTCCGTTTCCAAGAGCTCCTTTGAGTATTGATTTTTAGTTGCAGGCGGCGGTTGAAACCAGGTTTACAAAAACAAAGCAGACGGCGGTTGAAACCGCGCCTACAAAAACAAAGTCCGCCTCCGCGGACTGAAGACAATAACATAATCTTTTAACTGGTTCCCAGGCTCCAGCCTGGGAAACTATATCCAGAGGCTCTGCCTCGCTTGGTAAAATGGAGGCAGAGCCTCCCGATCGGCGTTACCAGGCTCCAGCCTGGTAACGAGTAATCTAAAATATAAAATCTAAAATGGTATAAACTAATGGTTCTTCAAATCCCATCGAGTTCCCAAGCACCAACTATTACCTGGGAAGCCCTACCAGCCGACTTTGTATTACCGGACGATCCCGTGGAAAATATTCAACAACCACCCCTTGCTGCCGCTCTTACCGATGCTCTGGGAGCCGCTGGACGCATCGCACCGATCGCCCTAATCGGTTCCAATTTTGGACTGGTAGCGACAGTAAATAAGCAGACTGTAGTCAAAGCACCGGATTGGTTTTACGTGCCGCAAGTGCATCGAGTCGCAGAGGGCAGCATTCGCCGCAGTTACACGCCCAATCTGGAGGGTGCGCCGGTATCGGTGGTGATGGAGTTTTTGTCTAACGAAGATTATGCCGAACTGTCGGCGCGATCGACTCCTCCCTACGGTAAGCTCTACTTCTACGAACAGATTTTGCAAGTGCCCACCTATGTTACCTACGATCCCTACGAGCCCAAGCTGGAAGTGCGGTATCTGCAAAATGGGGGCTATGAAACCCAGACGGCTGATGCACAGGGACGGGTGCGGATTCCAGAGTTAGATTTGTGGCTGGGGATTTGGTCGGGGGAACGGCTGGGTCAAACTATCAACTGGCTGCGCTGGTGGGATGAAGCTGGAAATTTGCTGCTGTGGAGTTCGGAACAGGCCCAACAGGAGCGGCTGCGGGCAGAACAGGAACGGCTGCGGGCAGAACAGGAAAGGCTGCGGGCGGACGTATTGGCGGCAAAGTTGCGGGAGTTGGGTGTCGATCCCGATCGGCTAACGTGAAAAGAGAGGACTAAAGTCCTAACTACGAACCTAAAAATGGTTTGTAGTTAGGACTTTAGTCCTGATTATGAACTTATAGCAACTGTCAACTGTCAACTGTCAACTGTCAACTGTCAACTGTCAACTGATTACCGATTAAGTTGCCGAGGGAATTGTGATATCAACAGATTGCACTTTTACCGAAGTTCCCAAACTCGATAATGGTGGTTGAATTCCCGCAGTATTTCCCACTACTAATGTCACCAAATTCTCCGGTTTCAAGTAAGTATTAGCGACGCGCTGTACGTCAGCAATTGTGGCTTTTTCCACGCTGCGACGGTAGCTAAAAATGAAATCTTGCGGATAACCGTAGTATTCGTAGTTCATTAAGCGCGCCAAAGTTTGACTAGGGTCTTCAAATTTGAAGATGAAGGAATTGATTTTTGAATCTTTAGCAAAAGCTAATTCTTCTGGGGTAATTGCTTCGGTGCGAATGCGATCGATCTCCGTGTTAATGGCTTTGATAAATGGTACGGTTGCTTCGGATCGCGTTTGGCCTCCTGCGACAAATACCCCTGGATAGTCAAACCTCGCACTCCAAGCAGCATAGACTGAATAAGCTAAGCCTTGGCGCGATCGCACGTTATTGAACAAACGACCACCAAAACCGTTCAAAACCCCATTCATTACATCCAAAGCACCGTAATCTGGACTATTGAGCATTCCACCCAAATGTCCCATTTGCACGTAACTTTGAGTTAGTTGGGGCTGATTTACGAAAAATATGCCACCTTTATTGGCTGCTGATACAGTGGGTAAGGGTGGCACTTCTGCCATCTGAGTCGGTTGCCAATTGCCAAATTTTTGCTCGATGAGCGATCGCATTTTTGCCGTATCAAAGTCCCCAGAAATCCCCAAAATCATATTTTTAGGGTGAAAGTATTTCTGGTAGAAACCCACCAAATCTTCGCGGGAAATATTCGCCAAGGTTTTGTATTCTACCGTGCGGGCGTAAGGACTGCGATCGCCATAAATCAGCTTTTGAAACTCCCGGCTAGTAATGTCGTCGGGATTGTCATTGCGGCGCGCGATTCCACCTTGCTCTTGTTTTTTAGCTAAATCCAACTTTTCCTGAGCAAAAATTGGCTGTTGAATGACTTCGGCAAACAAGTCAAATACAGGCTCTATATCCTCAGCTAAAGCCGTAAAATTAGCGCTTCCCGAAGTAGAGCTAATCCCTGTTTCTACCGAAGCAGCGCGACGTTCTAGCAACTGATTTAGTTCGTCTGACGTATGCTTTTTCGTACCGCCAGTGCGCATTACTGTCCCAGTTAAATTTGCCAGTCCGATTTTTTCGCTTGGCTCAAATCTTTCTCCGGTGCGAAATAGCGCATTTCCTCCGACTAAGGGCAGTTCTTTATCTTCCATTAAGTAGACTCGCATCCCATTTTTAAGTTCAAAGCGAGTGTATTTAGGTAGTTTCAATTCTGGCAGTGCCGGAAATGTCAATTCGTCGTAGTGCTTCGGTCCTGCCGCGAAAGAAGGTAACAAATTAAATGTTGATAATGAAACTGTAAAGAAGCAAAGCGCCAGCAGAAATAGCTTTACTTTTTTCAGTTTCAATTTAGTCCTTTTCATTCTTTCTCCTAAGTTGCCTGTGGTAACTATTCTATCTCTTAGTCTGCGGAGGCAGACTTCGTTTGTGTAGACGCGGTTTCAACCGCCGAGTATAAATCGAGGCAGAGCCTCTGGATATTCGTTCCCAGGCAGAGCCTAGGAACGAGTCTTCCTTCTTCCTTCTTCCCTCTTCCTTCTTCCTTCCTTACTTACAGTGGTAAAAGCTTACCAATGGTCTTGTTTTCTGGGCGGAAAGTTGTCTGGGCGACTCGTTGAATATCGGTGGGACCTACCTTAGCAATAGCATCCAGTTGCTTAAACAAATTGCGCCAAGAACCAGTTTTTACTTGATAATCCAGCAGGGAAAATGCCATGCCCATGTTAGAATCGAGCGATCGCAATAAACCAGCCCTCGCCTGAGTTTTCACTTGCTCCAATTCCTCAGCAGAAACCGACTCTGTTTTCAGGCGATCGATTTCCTTGCTCAAAGCCACCGCCACCTCATCAACCGTGCGCCCCGGAGCAGTTTGAGCGTAAAATAACATTAAATTCGGATACTTTTCTCCCGGATAACCGCTAAAACCTTGAGCCGCCAAAGCTAATTGCTTTTCTACTACTAAAGATTTGTAAAGTCGAGAAGTGCGACCATCGCTGAGCAAAGAACCAATTATGTCATAAATCGCATTATCGGGATGATTCATCGCAGGTCTGTGGTATCCTTCCAAATACCAAGGTTGAGTTTGCAATTTCAGCGTTACTTCCTTAGTTTGGGTTTGGGGAGGTTCGACAATTTGCAATTCAGGAGCCGCTGGCTTCGCTTTATAGCGCCCGAAATAAATTTGCGCCAGTCGCTTCACCTCCGAGGCTTTCACATCTCCTACCACTGCAACAGTCAGCTTGCTGGGGACGTAATGAGTGTCAAAAAACTTTTGTACATCGCTACGGCTGAGGTTTTGAATGTCTTGAGTGTAGCCAATTACGGGGCGGCGATAGGGATGGACAGAGAAAGCTTTGTCAGCAAAAAGTTCCACCATTTGTCCGATGGGGGAATTTTCGGTTCGCATTCGGCGCTCCTCTAGAATCACCTGTTTTTCTTTGTAAAATTCCCGAAATACTGGTTCTAGAAATCGCTCCGATTCCAGGGACATCCACAGTTCTAATTTATTAGCTGGCAGGCTATAAAAATACATTGTGGCGTCGGTAGAAGTGGCGGCATTGAGCCCTACTCCGCCTGCTTGTTCGACAATTTTGCCAAATTCGTTGCGTTTGACAAATTGCAATGCTTCGTTTTCAACTTTGTCAAATTCTGATTGGAATTTAGCGATTTCTGCGGTTTTACCGCTGGCTTTGGCTGCTTGGATTTGCTCGAAGAGTTTGTCTTGTTTGTCTAGGAGTGGTTTTTCAGCTTTGTAATCAGTAGTGCCAATTTGGGGCGTGCCTTTGAAGGCTAAATGTTCGAGGTAGTGAGCAACTCCTGTTTGCCCGTCGGGCTCGTTTGCTCCTCCTACGTCAGCATGAATTAGAAAGGATGCTACGGGTGCTCTTGGTCTTTCGAGTACGATGAATGTCATGCCGTTGTCAAGCTTAAATTCGGTGACTTGGCGAATTACTCGATCGAGCGATGGGACAACAGACACTGCTGCGGAGCCGTTAGCAGGGTTTTCGCGGGCGAGGGCGATTTGGGGGCTAATTCCCCACCACAGCACCACAGCGGCCAGCAGGGAGGCTAGCAGTCGTGTTTTCGATGTGAAGGAGTCCCTAGGGGATAGCTTCGGTTCACGAGGTTGTTGAGACGGCGGGGTCATGGGATTTGAGATTTGAGATTTGGGATTGGGCATTGTCACACAGCAAGATGTTTATGCCGAATCAAAGAGATTCTTTTTTAAGCATAAAGATTTTTTGAGTCATAAGCGATCTGTTGCGTCGCAAGTGCTAGGCTGATACAGCCAAGCTCAAAAATGATCTAGGGTTGAACAAGGAGTTTTGAGTTTAAGATTAAAGTCACTTACAACTTAAAACTTAACATAATTTAGTCCCTAAGTCCCTAAGTCGATATTCCAATTCGCCAATTACCGATTACAAAGCTATGCGAATTTTTAATCAGTCTCCTCCTGCTGAAACAGAAACCAAAAAACGGATTTTACAAGCGGCTCAACGCTTGTTTGCTCGCAGTGGATACGATGGCACCACTACTCGCGATTTAGCAGCGGCGGCGGGAGTGGCAGAGGGGACTCTGTTTCGGCATTTTGATAATAAAAAAGCAATTTTAATTGAGGTAGCCACAGAAGGATGGGTAGAATTACTGACAGATTTGTTGACGGAATTAAGCGAAATGGGCAGTTACAAAGCTGTGGCTCAGGTAATGCGGCGGCGGATGCTGAATATCCGCGAGAATAGCGACATGATGCGGGTGTGTTTTTTGGAGGCGCAATTTCACCCAGATTTGCGGGATCGAATTCAGTTAGAAGTAATTGGCAAGATGAGTGAGGTAGCCGAGGCTTTTTTTGAAACGGCAATGGAAAAAGGAATTTATCGGCAGATGAATCCGAAAATTGTGGCTCAGGTGTTTTTGGGGATGTTTGCAGTGGCAGGTTTTAGTCAAAATACGATTATGGAGCCTAATGCTTCTCCGCAGCAAATGCAGGAAATGGCAGAAGGACTCGCCGACATTTTTCTAAATGGGGTTTTAATTAAAGATGAGTAATTACTCGATAAATTCGTACATTTGTTGTACCCAATTCTCCCGGTATTCCTGCCATTCCTCCGTCACTACTTCCCAAGTTGTATTGCTTTCTAGTTCCAACAATAAACTTGAAACTTCTTCAAGAGTCGAGGCTATTTGACATTCTTCGATCCAAATTTTACGGAGCTTTTTCCATTGACTTTGTACGGCTTCGTGCTGAAAATTTGATTCTAATTCAACGAGCAATTGTGCTAGTTGTTTTTCGTCAATTGCTGCTGAAACGTCGCTCACCCAATCGTCGCGACGTTCTTTCCATTCTTCCGTCACTGCTTCCCATTCAAGGTTTGCTTCAAACTCTAACAGTAATTGGTTTAGTTCTACCATAGTCAATGTTGTATTTTTGGCAGTTTGTGCTATTTTACAACTTTTGTTTAAAAATAATGTTAAATTTTTATAATGATTAATCAATTGACTTTAGAGTGGCTAGAGAGTTTAGGTGGTTGGAGTCGTGGGGAAGGCGATTGGCCAGGAGTCGCGGCGGTTATGGCTAGGGGGGAAAGGGTAGAAGTAATTCAAGAAGTGGGTTCTATGTTGTGGAAAGATTCTTTACCACAAGGACACTCATTGTCTTGGGATGGTGACAATCTTTCACTTGTCAAAGCGAAAATTTGGATTAGTTTTACGCACAGAAGATTGTCGCCGGCATCGGCTTTGCCACAGGTGCAATGGCATCCGAAAGTATTATGGGTAGGGATAGGTTGCACTGGGGGAACATCGAGAGAATTCATCGAAAATGCGATTAAACAAGTATGTGTCAGCTATCATTTAGCGTCCAGTGCGATCGCCGGTGTTGCGACAATAGACACGAAAGCCAATGAAACTGGAATTATGGAACTTTGTCAAGGGCACAACTGGCCTTTGAAAACTTTTTCTGCTAGTGTCTTAAATTCTGTAGAAGTTCCCCATCCTTCAAATATGGTAGTGGCAAAAGTAGGGACTAAAAGTGTAGCAGAAGCCGCTGCACTTTGCGCGATCGAACTTGGATATTGTCCCATTGTCCAAAACAGGCAAGATGCCTGTTCCACAAAGAGTGAATATTGTTGTGGGGTGGGCATTTTGCCCACCCATGAAAGGCTTTTAGTTCCTAAACAAATATTTCTATCGGAAGAAAAAGCAGGCTCTGTAACTGTAGCCGTTGCAGTTTGTGCGATCGCACATCTAAGATCGGATGTTACAGATCCAAAGAGCGATCGGGATTCACAAATCGACCAATCAAGCCAGAAACAAAGGACAAAACAATTGAACCAAACAAAGCAGGCCAAAAACCATTAACGGCAAAACCGATACTGAAGACACCAGCCAACCACGACGCCAAGGAAAGCGAAATCGCATTCACCACAAATAAAAACAAACCCAAAGAAAGAATGCTCAAAGGCAGCGTCAACAATGTCAGAATCGGTTGCACCACCGCATTCACAAATCCGATCACCACGGCTGCTAGCATCGCCGCCGGAAAGCTAACTACTGTGATACCTGGTACAATGTTAGCTGTAATGTGCGATTCGTTTGACGTAAATGGGTAAAAATACTCAGGGAAGGTCAGCCTAACCAACTGGTTAGTATAACTAAATACATTTATAGGTGCGGGATTCACAAGTCCTCAGTCCTATCCCGCAAGTGCAGCGGTGAAAGTATATCCCCTATCTTGAGAGGTAGCAACTAACAGGGTAAAGCGGGGATAGAAGGCAGACTACTGGTAGCCGAAACTGGTAACTGTCGAGTAAGAGTTCATGTGTAGCGAAAGCAAAGATGTGTCTGAACCATCGTTATAACAGATGGTCTAACGGCTGAATCAGAATAAGACCGTTGCAAAACACGGTAAAGACTGGTTAAGACCAAGCCAAAAGGCAAGGATAGGGCATGGGCGATTTTTACTTCGACCTATAAGCACCGCCCATAAACCCGGTGGAGAGCATCACACTAAAAACTCAATCAATGTGTATTTGGAACGAAGTAACTCTCATATATCTCTTGAATCAGGTCGATTCCAAGTAAGTAGCTAACGAATAGTATATGGGAGAGGGATTGTATCAGAAGCCAATGCTCTGTTGTAATGATAGAGATATGCAGACAGGTACACGGTAACTTCAATGATGGGAACTTAGTAGCAATGAATAAGTCTAAAACGCGGGACAACCCGACGGTGGAATGGAATCAAATCAATTGGCGAAAAGCCGAAAGATTGACGTTCAAGTTGCAAAAGCGTATCTATCGAGCAA
>NZ_JBGJZU010000124.1:0-10698 GCF_041354475.1 Microcoleus sp. | reverse complement strand
TTTAAGTGGGGTAAATTAGACCTGTCAATTCGAGAATTAATCTGTTTAAACTGCGGTACACACCAAGACAGGGATTTGAACGCTGCGAGAATTATACAAAAAGTCGGGATTGGGCATAGCCACGACTCGCTTCTGGCCGCAGAGGGAAGGTAAGACTGCTTGCAGCACATCCCAATGAAGCGTCAAGAATCACCGCACTTTCAGGGCGGTGAGTATGTCAAACACGTAGTCTGATTGCCGATCGTCATCCAAATTTATGTTGAAAATACAACTAAATCACTTTCTCATCGCACGTTTCAGGGACACTCTTTTCAGGAGGAAGCAACTGTAACGACAAACCTTCCCGCGCCATCAAGCTGTTCGGGAACCTTTGAGCAACTTGCTCTCCCACTTTGTCTAAGAATTCATCATTGTGCAAAGGATCGTGGTGAAAAATCACCAACTTTTTGACGTTAGCCGCCTTAGCCACTTTCACCGCTTCCTGCCAAGTCGAATGTCCCCAGCCAACCCGGCTCGACTTTTCCGAATAATACTCCTCATCCGTATAAGTAGCATCGTAGATCAGGACCTCTGCATCCTGAGCCAATTTCACCACATTTTTATCCAAGGTGTCTGCAAAATGTTCTGTATCAGTCACGTAAGCCGCCGCATAGCCCCGCCAGTTAACTCGGTAGCCCATAGCTTCTCCTGGATGGTTCAACAAAGCAGTTTCCACCTTGATCTCCCCGATTTCCACTGTATCGCCCACTTTAATATCATTGAACTTCAGGTCTGCACCCATAATTTGTAGGGGGACTGGAAAATTTGGGTGAAGCATCTGGTCGTTCAGGCGCTGCTGGATAGTAGCTTGGTTAGGAGCAACAGCACCATAGATGTGAAAACAATTGCCCTTGACAAAAGCTGGGACAAAAAACGGAAATCCTTGAATGTGATCCCAGTGAGAGTGAGTGAAAAACATATGAGCTTCTACAGGCATCTGCGACAGGAGAGTTTGTCCCAAAACCCGTAACCCTGTACCGCCATCGAAAATCAAGCGGCTGTCACCCACTCGCATTTCAATACAGGGTGTGTTGCCCCCGTAACGTACTGTTTCAGCTCCCGGAGACGCTATGCTACCTCTAACGCCCCAGAAGTGAACTGTGAATTGGCTTTGCATACTAGACATGGGTTTTCCTGCAAGATTGCTCCGGCGATCTGTTGGTAAGGTGTTTACATCTTGTTGACATACTCACCGCCCTAAAAGTGCGGTGATTCTTGACGCTTCACCAGGGTCTGCTACCAAAGTAGTCTTACGTCCCTTCTGCGTCCGTTTAGAGTCGTGGCAATGCCCTATCCCGACTTTATTTATTTTTTTAGCTGCATTCAAGTCTCTGTCTTTGTAAGGGCTGTGCCATCAAACCTCTGCTCTGGGAAGTCTCGATCGGCAACTATGATTTTTTTGAGCTGTATTTGTTACCAAATGTTAACAAATACATTATTTGAGATGCTGTCTCGAATTTTGTGTGTATCCAACATTGATAGCAGCATTCCCATCTCGATTACAAATGTTACCACTACTTTACCGGGTTTGAGACCGATCGGACAAAGTGGAATGCCCCTTATCTGCTACATAAGATTGACATAAAGCGGACAAGAATGACATCTCGGACACTTAAAACTTACTTCCTGCTTCTACGTAGGGAGTCGGCTCCTTCTACTCTACAGGCGTGAATTCAGGATTAGCCATCCTTACTCTATCTCGTGAGACCGATGCTAAATTAATCGCGGCATTCAAATCTCGATGACAACTCCTGCTCCAACGCAGGAGGGAGTGCTATCAACAAGCACTCGTTTAATGATAACTGAACTCTAGCAGTTTAGGGTAAAGAAGTGGCTAGATGCCCCGTGCAGGCTTCCCAGACCATTGGGCGATCGGTCTAGGGGAGCATTACTGCTTGTTGTTACTATTTCAATATACAAATTGATCCAAAAACTCAGTATGGAACGAGTAAAAAAAACTACAGCCAAAATGCCTCCCAGACAAGAAGAACTGTCAGAAGCTAATGACCAAGTGCGATCGGACTACTTGCAGAAATTACCCTCATCCATGACCGATGTCCAGTTTTTGAAGAAAAATACACCGGAAAACCGTCCATTTCCTCAAACTATACCCACAGCCGTTCCTGAGTCAGCCAGACACCCCAGGATTGACTTTCAAAGATCCTCGAACCGGCCTGTAGTTTCTACTACCTTGCTCAAATGGGTGTTAGGGCGTTGGAATCGATCGTCTGGCACCCTGGCCGTTTTAACAGCTTCAGCAGTTTGGGGCTGGTGGAACAGTCAATTACTGGCTGCTACGGGCTTGGGCATCGGAGCGATGATGTTGGTTTACCGGGCACAGTCCTGGGATTGGCAACAATTGCGATCGAACATGGAGCAATTTTGGAACAGCCCCAGCCGACGCTTGGTAGTAGCGGTGGGTAGTGGCGGCCTTGCTACTTTAGGAACTTACATGAGTTTTTCGATTTGGGCACAGTCCCAGAGTAACTGGATGGCTCTGAGCGCAATTTTACAAAATTTGGGGACGATCGCCATTGTGGTATTGTTGGTGCGACAAGTCTGGAGCCAAAGTGCTTCCAAAGATGAAGCGGTAGTAGATGGCATCCTGGCGGATTTGACGGATGCAGACCCTGTAAAGCGTTTGATAGCAGTGCGGCAAATGACCGATTTGGTCAAAAGTCCTGGGTTTTGGAAACCCAGTTCCCTCAAAAATTCCATCGGCCTGTCGCACACTGCTGAGTGCTTTCGCTTGATGCTGAATCAAGAACCAGAAGCTATAGTCCGCAATGCCCTTCTAGAAGCTTTGCAGACTTTGGACTCTCTACATTGTTCTGAAAAAACCAAATCAAGCTGAGTCGTTAAAAATTAATTTTGAATTCGGAATTTTTAAAAGCCAAAAATTAAATCATGGACTACTAGCTGACCATCAAAAGCGTAAAAAGTGATTCGAGAAATATTTGGTGCTTTGACACGCAATTCAGTGCTCGGCTCAATGGCAGAATTAGACCCTACCAGATTGGGTGCTGGCATTTCATCCTGAGCAATTTGGACACCATCCAGGTCGCAAGCAGACAAAACCGTTCGCCGGGAACTGGTGACAAGTCCTGACACAAAGCGAACTGGATACTTAAAAGAGATTTCTATCTGTCCGCTTTTGGGGGCTCCCATTAAAATTGTGATCCCAGGAACCGTCAAAAATGCTGGGTTGGAAGGTTGGATTGCCACCACATTGGTAAAAGTTAGCCCCCAATGTTTAAACTGGTGTTCTACTACTTCAAAGCATTTCAACTCTTCTAAAGCTAGTCGCACAGAATCCGGTGCTACAGCAGGCATCCGAGGCTCTGCTCCCCCCACAGAGCGGTCGGGAGTAGCAACCACAACATTATTTTTGCCGTTTAAATCTACGCTTCGACATGGAGTCTCAAATTCTGCTATCCTGTCAGACTGAAGACTTTTTGTGTCAACCATAAAACCCTCGCGATCGCTTTTCCTGAGCAGTTGCATCGTTAGTAGACCTCCCTGAGATTAGTTATTTTTTGTGTGGTGGAATTGAGCGGGGGGCGACTAATGATTGCCAAACCCCCCCAATTCAGAATAAACAACCGACCCTCACCTTTCTAACAAAGACTTTCGACATGAAAAGTCGCTGCTCCGCAAAGTATCGTGATTAATGATTAGATATCTCCCATAATTCCTGCGGGGTAGGTATCCAGCCTGCCCTTGACAGCCTTTTTGGGACACATCTATGGGTTATTTGCTCCCACTTGTGTGATAACTTCAGCGTTTGGGTAGAGCGCTACCTATCCATTGTCAATTATTGTCCAGTAAATTAGTTACCAAAGTCAGACCGATCGACAGCAAACCCACCGTGGGCTGTGAAAGAGAGCTTTAGCACTGTAACTGTGCAAGCATCGCTTTGAGATAGCGACTCACTGAGTTTTTGACAGTGAGGGGTATTACCCATCACCTTGCTATTATCTCCCATTCACAGTAGTTTGCAAGGGTGAGGATAACTACACAACCCGAACAGCAAAAATCTCAAAACTTGCTTCCTGTCTGTAGTTTGACCCTTCACCTGTAATTTCATATAATTAAATCAATACTCAAACTTTACAAAAGCACCCTCAACTAAACAATTTTTTTCACATTCAGACTGATGCCAGACCCAAATCTACCATCTCACTACAATTGAGGTTTATTTATGCTTTTGCCCCTAGGCTTCGGTCAACGATCGACAGTTACTTCCCAAGGCCGAATGGTATACTACACCGCGGAAAAAACGCCTTGGATGAAGATACCTACCTCAACTTCGGACAATTTGCCGAACTTGGTATTTTTTCACGGTTTTGGAGGCGGTTCCAGTGCCTACGAATGGTCGAAAGTTTATCCGGCTTTTGCCGCTGACTATCGAGTTTTGGCACCGGATTTAATCGGCTGGGGACGATCGGAACATCCGGCGAAAAATTACAAGGTTGACGATTATATCACATCTTTAATCGAATTTCTCGAAAAAACTTGCGGGAGTCCGACGGATGTGATAGCTTCTTCTCTGACTGGGGCGATGGCAATTCGAGCAGCGATCGCCAGACCAGACCTGTTCAAATCCCTGATTTTGACCACACCTAGCGGTTTGTCTGACTTTGGCAAAGATTACAGCAAAAGTTTATTTGCTCAAATAGTCAGCACACCTATTTTGGACCGCTTGCTTTACAATACCGGAATTGCCACCGATGGGGGCATCCGCAACTTTCTAGAACAGCGGCAATTTGCCGACAATCGCCGAGTTTACCAAGAAATCGTAGATGCTTATCTAGAATCTGCCTTGGAACCGAATGCAGAGTATGCCGCTCTTTCTTTTGTGCGAGGAGATTTATCCTTCGATTTATCCCTATACATCACTCAGCTAACAACACCCACTGCGATGATTTGGGGAGAAAAGTCACAATTTACCAGCCCTGAGATTGGCCAGCGATTGGCCAATCTCAACCCCGAAGCCATCAAAGTTTTCCAAATTTTGGAAAATGTCGGTTTGACACCGCAACTAGAAATTCCTGCTGTCACCATTGGCTTGATCCGGCAATATTTAAAGTTGCTATCGGAAGGGTAAAAAGTAAACTGACAACGGCCAGTTGTTATGGTTTATGGGTTATTTTTATTGTTTATTGGTTATGAGTTATTCGTGATTATAATAATGTGAATAACAAATAACAAATAACAAATAACCAATAACAAATAACCAATAACCAATAACTAATAGCTATTTGACGCGCACATCAATGACGCTGGCGTTGAAAATATACTTTTTGCCTTCAAGTTCTAGTGTAGTGCCAATTTTGACCTTCGTATTGCCTAAAACAGGGCCGTTGTCAGTAATTTGACCTTTACCTTCTAAGGTAAACATCATATTTCTGCTGAAAGATTCTTCTTCTCTGGGGTCTGGTAGAGCTTTCAATGTGCCATTGGGCTGAGGAACGGCGAGGGTTCTGGTCAATGTTTTGACAGCTTTGATCGTAATCTGACCGGAAGGTTGGTTACGGATAATCACATTGATTTTATCCCCTGCTTTGAATAACTCTTGAAAGTTTGTCCCTTTAAGACCGATCGCAATGGCATCGATTTCTACTGGTTTGACATCGGCGCCGCCAACTTGGGCTACAGAACCCCCAGAAGTACCAGGGAAGAAGAAGATTCCGACTGCAACTAGCAGAATGATCAGAGCAGCACCTAGGTCTAGGATGCTAAGTTTACCGAACAAGCGGCCTTGTGAATCCAAAATTTTCATAAAAAATCTTCGGGAGTGTGGAAACCGCGTAGCTTGATAGTCGCGGACGAAACACGAGCCGCTGAATTTATCCAGCGTCTTCTGTTAGGGGTTGATAGCTTAAGAAGTATCTTTACAAGCCAAAAGATATTACCACGATCGCTGCTCACAATCCGCAGGACTTGAAGACTGATATATCTGAGTCTCAAGGGCGACATAAAATTGAAAAAGTCCCAGCATTGATTCTGGGAATCTCCCTTGTCAATCAAGCTATACTTCAAGTATGCCATACATCCCATTCACAAAAGCGGTCGAAACAAAGGCTATATCTGTCATGTTTAAAAAAAATTGGTTGACAATCCGGCGTAGATGTGGTAAAGGAATTTATTTATTTCTGTCTCTGATTGTGACTGCGGGAATCTGGGTGGTGTCGCCGGAACCGATGCAAGCATTTTCTTTGCCAGAACTGATTTTTCGAGGTATTCAAGTTATTCAATTGTCGAATGTGTCCGATCGCCAAGAAGTGGCTATAGGTAAAGAAATCAATCAGCAGTTGGCTGGACGGGAATTTAAAATTTATCCCGATCGCGCCACTACAGCATATATCAACCGCATCGGTCAGCGACTGGCCCAAAATAGCGATCGCCCGAATATTCCCTATACCTTCCAAGTCGTTGACGATGACAATATTAATGCCTTTGCGACAATGGGCGGTTTTATTTATGTGAATAAAGGTTTAATGACCGCGGCAGATAATGAAGCTCAATTAGCCAGCGTAATCGGCCATGAAATCGGTCACATTAGTGCACGCCACGCGATTAAACAAATGCGTCAAATGGCGATCGCCTCTGGTGTCGCTTCAGCAGCGGGACTCGATGGTTCTAAGGTAGTGCAGCTAGGGGTGGAACTGGCTTTGCGCCGTCCCCACAGCCGTCAAGCTGAATACGAAGCAGATCAGTTGGGATTGCAAACAATGGGGCGATCGGGCTACGCTCAATTGGGGATGGTGGATTTTATGAAAAAGTTGCTCAACAGACCTTCTCCTCCCAGCATTTTGAGCACTCATCCAGCTACCGATTCCCGCATTGTGGCGATCGAACAGGGAATCGATCCGAGTTTGGCTACGGGTGAAGGCTTGAACAATGGGACTTACAGACAGGAAATCCGCAGGCTTCTGGGTTCCTCGCGTCAGTAGTCAACAGCTAGCTCGGTGAAACCACTGGACTCAAAACCGATTTCTGGAGGGGAATTTCCGAGGAGTTCAATGGTCTAACCAATTCGTCTAAGGGCAAAATTCGGACTTGATGGTTAAATACATTGACTTGATAAACTCGGCGGTAGTTGAGGTCAAATCCTGTCAGCCAGCCACTCTTGGGATGATAAGCACCCGTGTCAATATCTAGCCACCCTTGTCCTCTGACTAATTCCCCCGGTCTGACACCCTGAAACGTAAAGGTGATCGTGTGACCCGTGATAATTAATTTATCGGGAAAATAGGGTTGAGAGATGTTGTGAAAATCCTTGCGAATCCAGCAGAGTTGTTCGCTAGACTGCTGGTCAACGGGGAGTGTGGGATCGACCCCGGCGTGGACTAGCCAGATATCGCCCAAGTCGAGGTGGGTGGGGAGCGATCGCATCCATTCTAAGTGCTGGTAGGGCATCATCCCTGTATTTCTGTAACTGTCGATGGTGGCATCACCGCCACTGCAAAGCCAAGCTTGCCACGATCGCATATCAGCAACGTCACTGACTAGAGCATTTAACATCAGTTGTTCGTGGTTGCCTAACAGAGCTTGGTAACGACTTTGCTTGACAAATTCTACTACTTGAGCACTCTTAGGTCCGCGATCGATTAAGTCTCCGAGAAAATACACGCGATCGTCCCAGCTAGGGGCAAGTGCCTCTAGCAAGATCATTAAGCCATCGAAATGCCCATGTACATCACCAATAACAATGCGCCGATGCTCCATCGTACTTATTCAATTTCCTGACTCTCAACAAAAACCCGTAGCTAACAGCATCTGATTTTGCTGCTAGGCTTTTTGCCCTCTGGTGCCTAACAGGGGGTGTCACCCATTATACTGTTTTGTATAAAGATTTAGTAAAGTTGATAAGTATTTACACAAAACCCAAAATTTGGGTGAATGCAAAAACCCAGTAGATTTAACCACCAGCGACATAGCTCTTAACTAGCCTCGCATCCACAGGGTGTCGCGATCGCCCACATAACCTAGGCAGTTGTTATACTTCTATAGCAATCCTAAATGAGTCGCAAGTTTTTTACCCCACCCCAACCCTCCCCTTACTAAGGGGAGGGAGCAAGAAATTGACAAATGAAGAAAGGGGACTCGAACAAGTCAAAGTCCCCTTTCTGAAGCAGAGCTATTTCATTATGACGAAAAACATGGTTTTGTAGGGGTAGGCCCCTACAAAAAAATTAACCAGTCAGTCTCGCTGCTATTAGACGAAGCGCAAAGAAGAGCTGTCAAGGCTAAAGGAAGAAACTGGTTGGACGATAGCAATCAATTCATCCGAGCTCCCAGTCTTCTTGAAAATAGCGTTTCCAACAGGCAATCCGGCGGGAGAAGCACCTAACACATAAGTGGTAGGAGCGCCTTGAAGCTGGATGATATCTTGAGTGGGGTTGAAGCCGACAATCAAAGCATAATCGGTGCTGCCAGTAGCGCTATCAATGCCATCGTTGTAGTAGAACTTGGTGGCATCTCCCAGGAAGAAAGTGTCATTGCCTTCTGCACCAATCAGGGTATCGATTTCGCCCAGCCCTGGGTTAGCAGCAGTGCTATCAACACCAGTCAGAAAGTCATTACCTTCTTGGCTATAGAGGAAATCGTTGCCAGTACCGCCCAGCAAAACATCATTATCTTTACCGCCGTACAGGGAGTCATTACCAGCGTCACCGGCTAAGGTATTGTTGCCTAGATCGCCACTGAGGACATCATTGCCTGTACCACCAAACAAAACATCGTCACCCTTTCCTCCTAACTCGGTATCGTTACCATCGCTTCCAATCAAGGTGTCATTCCCTTGGTTGCCATAGAGGAGATCGTTACCGTCGTTGCCAAAGAGGGCATCGTCACCTTTGCCTCCGAAGATGATGTTGTTGTCGCTATTGCCATAGAGGCTATCGTTTCCTTTGTTGCCGTACAAAGGATTGTTAGCATCGTTGGCGACGATGACGTCATTGCCGCTGCTGCCGATCGTTTGCGCTGAGCCTGTCGGTGCGGGTGAGTTTGTCATTGTGGGTGCGATCGGCGCTGTGAATGTCAGAGCAGGTGCGGGAGTGAAAATTGGTGTGGGTGTGGGTGTGGGTGTGGGTGTGGGTGTTGGTGTTGGTGTTGGTGTGGGTGTTGGTGTTGGTGTTGTCACCGTGGGTATTGTCACCGGTTTGGGTGTCGGCGCGATGGGTGTCGGCGTCGTGGGTGTCGGCGCGGTGGGTGTCGGCGCGGTGGGTGTTGGCGCGGTGGGTGTTGGCGCGGTGGGTGTCGGCGCGGTGGGTGTCGGCGTCGTGGGTGTCTCTGGTAAATTAGCAGCCAGAATTGCTGCACCAGTGAGGTTGGCTACATTTTCGATGAAGCCAGCACCAGCCAGACTCGGCGATGCACCGAAGAAGTCGGAAATTACCACGTCATCGGTAGCCCGTGCGATACCGTCTTTGTTGATGTCAATCAGTAAACTCGTGCCTTGTCGCGTCAAGCCTGTATTGCCCGATGACAACGACAGCGACAGCGTAGGGCTGGTACTGACAAAGCCCTCAAAATCAACAAAGTCTAGGCGATCGATCCCACCTGTATCCTGAATTTGCAATTGATTCTGCGAAAACTCCCGTATTTGATAGCGATCGTTACCTGCTGAGCCTCGCAGCACATTGCCATTGCCAAATCCGGCATTGAGCGTATCATCGCCAGCACCGCCTTCTAAGATGCTATTACCATTACCACTGAGATAGTCATTGCCTGCACCACCATCCAAGGTACTAGGGCCACTGCCGAATAAGGTGTCATCTCCATCGCCACCAGCGAGACTATCATTGCCCCCACCCCCACTGAGAATGTCATTGCCAATACCTCCATCCAGGGTGTCATCGCCGTTGTCACCCTGGAGGCTGTCATTGCCCCCACCCCCACTGAGGTTGTCGTTTCCTGCACCACCTAGCAAGGTATCGTTGCCATCTAAGCCACTGATGGTGTCATTGCCATCTAAGCCTGCGATGTTGTCATTGCCGACAGTGCCTGTGAGGTTATCGTTGCCAGGTGTACCACTGGTTGCAATGCTTCCGGGTGCCGCCGTAGCCTCAGTCAGATTAGCAGCCAGAATTGCTGCACCAGTGAGGTTGGCTACAGTTTCGATGAAGCCAGCACCAGCCAGACTCGGCGATGCACCGAAGAAGTCGGAAATTACCACGTCATCGGTAGCCCGTGCGATACCGTCTTTGTTGATGTCAATCAGTAAACTCGTGCCTTGTCGCGTCAAGCCTGTATTGCCCGATGACAACGACAGCGACAGCGTAGGGCTGGTACTGACAAAGCCCTCAAAATCAACAAAGTCTAGGCGATCGATCCCACCTGTATCCTGAATTTGCAATTGATTCTGCGAAAACTCCCGTATTTGATAGCGATCGTTACCTGCTGAGCCTCGCAGCACATTCCCACTACTAAATCCGGCATTGAGCGTATCATCGCCAGCACCTCCTTCTAAGATGCTATTACCACCAGCACTGAGATAATCATTGCCCGCACCGCCATCTAGGGTACTAGGGCGTGTTTTCAAACTCGTTGTATACTGGAAAATAGGCGATCGCAACCACTTAACGCTCATGAACCGAGGAGACTTAAGTAACGAACAGTGGGAGAGGTTACAACCGCTACTTCCCCCTCTCA
>NZ_JBGJZU010000123.1:0-11095 GCF_041354475.1 Microcoleus sp. | reverse complement strand
CCCTTACCAAGGGGAAACCGCCCTTTTTAGTCCCCCCCCTTACCAAGGGGAAACCGCCCTTTTTAGTCCCCCCCCTTACCAAGGGGAAACCGCCCTTTTTAGTCCCCCCCCTTACCAAGGGGGGGATAGGGGGGGTGAAACAGTTATCGACGGCACAAATAAGCTGCTGCTGCTTCCCGGTTTTGTCAACGCCCACACGCACTCTTCCGAAATGTGGCAGCGGGGCATAATTCCCCCTTTGCCGCTGGAATTGTGGATTGCAGAATTGTACGATTTTACCCCTCTCGATACCGAACAAATTTACTTGAGTGCACTGGGAACAGCCGTAGAAACATTGCTATCTGGAGGGACAACCGTAGTCGATCATTTAGTCTTGATTCCCGGACAAGAATTAGAGACAATTGCGGCAGCAGTTCGCGCTTACCAAGAAATTGGAATTCGCGCTTTCATCGGGCCGTTAATTCAAGACGAATCTCTAAAATCGGGAATGCCCGCTGGCGATAGTGCTATCGATACCGCAGCTTATTTGCGATCGACTCAGGCAACTTTAGATTTAATGGAATCAGCCATAAAACAGTTTCACAACCCAGAATTAGGTGTGAATATATTATTAGCACCGACGGGAATTCAACTGTGTTCTGATGCGTTATTTGAAGGTTGTATCGATTTGAGCGATCGCCAAAATCTTTGCCGCCACGCCCACCTCTTAGAAACCCGCGCCCAGAAACAATTAGCTCAAGAAAAATATGGTTGTAGCGCCGTAGCACACTTGCAACAAATTGGGTATTTGAGTCCCAGAACATCCCTAGCACACTGTGTTTGGTTGGACGATGCAGACATTGCAATTATGGCAGCAACCCAATCCACCGTTGTCCATAATCCCCTCAGTAACCTACGTTTAGGAAGCGGTATCGCACCAATTTTAAAATACCTTAAAGCCGGAGTAAATATTTCCTTTGGTTGCGACGGTGCCGCTAGCAATGACTCCCAGGATTTGCTAGAAGCGATTAAAATTGGTTCCCTATTGCACAACATCACTGATTTAGATTATCGCCATTGGATTACGCCACGCCAGTCAGTAGAAATGGCTTCATTAGGAGGAGCAAAAGGCTTAAATATGGCAGATGAAATTGGTTCTTTGACTGTAGGCAAACGAGCGGATTTTGTGTTATACGATTTAAGGAATTTATCATTACTACCACGGACCGATCCCATTGGTTTACTCATCTTGGGTCGTCCGACTAATGCTGTGCATAGTGTTTGGGTAAATGGTAAACAACTTGTAGCAGAAGGTAAGGTGAAAACAATTGATGTGGATGATTTGAGAAAGGAATTATTCGATCGCAGTCAGTGGACTAGCAAGCGCCAATCAGCAATGGTGACTGAAATTGAGGCACATTACCGCCAAGTGATGAATTTGCCCGATCGCTCTGAGTAAGGTAAAATTGATATCTAGCCTTTGTCACTAACATAAGGTAGCCCCAAGGGTAATGGGTAATATGTACAAAAAGTTGATGATTAAACTACACCGATCGCAGAGGATACTGGCTTTAATAATTGCTTTTGCGATCGCCCTCACATCCACCGCCATCTTCTCTCCCCGTGGCTGGGCTCAAACTCCCCCCAAAATGCCTACAAAAACCGAATTGCGCGGCATTTGGCTGACCAACATTGACAGCGATGTCATCTTCTCCCGCAAAAACATAAATGACGCTGTAAATCGCCTAGAAAAACTTAATTTTAATACCATATATCCTACCGTTTGGCAAGGGGGTTATACCATTCATCCCAGCGCTGTAGCCAAGCGAGTATTCGGACAATTAAATGACCCAGCACCAGCATTAAAAGGGCGAGATGTTCTCAAAGAAATCATTACAGAAGCACATAAAAAAGGGATCGCAGTCATCCCTTGGTTTGAGTTTGGTTTCATGGCTCCCGCCAAATCTGAATTAGCGAGATTGCACCCAGACTGGCTGGCGAAACGACGAGACGGTTCAACTATTTGGAAAGAAGGTATAGAAGATCGAGTTTGGCTGAGTCCTTTTCATCCAGAAGTGCAGAAGTTTATCCAAGATTTAGTTGTGGAACTTGTGGCAAATTACGATCTAGATGGGATTCAATTTGACGACCATTTCGGCTTACCGTCAGAATTTGGATATGAACCGCTAACGGTTTTAATGTACCAAAAAGATATCAAAAAACCTCCCTCCAGCGACTCCCGCGAAACTTTCTGGGTGCGCTGGCGTGCGGACAGAATCAATCAGTTTATGGGGAAACTTTTCACAGCTATCAAAGCCCGCAAACAAAAATGTATTGTGGCTTTATCTCCCAACCCTTTTAACTTTGCCTTACCAGCTAGTTTGCAAGACTGGTTTACTTGGGAAAGACGCGGTTACATCGAAGAAATTGTGTTGCAGGTTTATCGCAGCGATATCAAGCGTTTTAATCAGGAACTGGAACGAGAAGAAGTTAAACTTGCTAAGCCTCATATTCCCACAGCAATTGGCATTTTAACTGGTTTGAAAAACAACCCTGTTCCCCTCAAACAAATTCAAGAACAAGTACAAGAAGTGCGAAAACGAAACTTTGCGGGTGTCTCATTCTTTTTCTATGAAAGCTTATCAAATTGGGCAAAAGAAACTCCCGAAGAGCGAAATACGGCATTCCGAGCATTTTTTCCCACAAAAATACAGCGTCCGTCAGTTTAAAATATTGTAGGATGTTTGTAGTCAGGACTTTAGTTCCCAGAAGCAGGAAGCAGGAAGAAGGAAGAAGGAAGAAGGAAGAAGGAAGAAGGAAGCAGGAAGAAGGAAGAAGGAAGAGAATTCCCAATTCCCAATTCCCAATTCCCAATTCCCAATTCCCAATTCCCAATTCCCAATTCCCAATTCCCAATTCCCAATTCCCAATTCCCAATTCCCAAATTATGAATGTAATTCCCGCGATCGACTTATTGGATGGAAAATGCGTCAGACTCTATCAAGGAGACTACGCCAAATCCCAAACTTTTAACGACAACCCCGTCCAAGTCGCCAGACAGTGGGTCAACGAAGGCGCAACCATGCTACATTTAGTAGACCTCGACGGGGCCAAAGCAGGTCATCCTGTCAACCAAGCAGCCATTGAAGCCATTGTCAGAGCCGTTGATGTTCCCTGTCAAGTGGGAGGCGGACTGCGCGATCGCACTTCCGTGGCTGCTATCCTTAATTTAGGCGTTCGGCGGGCAATTCTCGGCACTGTCGCTGTCGAAAAACCGGAATTAGTCGGTGAATTGTGCAGCGAATTTCCCGGTCAAATTCTGGTCGGCATTGATGCCAGAAATGGTAAAGTTGCAACTAGAGGCTGGCTAGAAACATCGGAAGTTTTAGCAACAGAATTAGCACAGCAAATGGCAAAATTAGGTGCTGCTGAAATTATTTATACCGACATTCACCGCGACGGTACAATGGAAGGGCCAAATTTGGAATCTTTGCGCGAAATTGCCAATGCTATTTCGATTCCGGTGATTGCTTCCGGTGGCGTTAGTTCGATCGCAGATTTGTTGAGTTTGTTGGCTTTGGAAGCAATTGGTGTCAAAAGTGCGATCGTTGGTAGAGCGATTTATACTGGAGATATCTTGCTAAAAGAAGCAATTCAAGCAGTAGGTCAAGGACGATGGCAGGATGTTCCTCCCGATTTGGGTTCTTCAAGTTTTGCTTGAGCTTCATGTTGAGTTAAGTAGCTATAAAATAGCTAGCAGTTATCACTCTGGCAACTCACATTTAACAGCGAACAGTCACCCTAGAATCGTCCTTCTTATCCTCACCTAATTCATGTTTGTGAACCATACAATTACAGCCTTAAGTTCTGGGATGGCATCCCTAGTTGCTCCCATACCTTTGTTAGCAACCGTCGAAGCCGAATATTCTCCCATCGTCCTCAGCGGAGTTTTACTTAGTTTAGTAGTGATTTATCTCGCCAGTAAACTAGGCGCAGAAGTAGCTAGAAACTTCGATTTCCCCCCTGTTTTAGGTGAATTAGTCGCAGGGGTAATTGTCGGAGTATCGGCATTACACCTCATCGTCTTTCCCGAAGCTGGGCTGTCAGCCTCAGACTCTGGGATTATGAGTGTTCTGCAATTAATTAATCATCTCTCCCCAGCCGCCGTCACCAGTATCTTTGAATCCCAGAGTGAAGTCATTTCAGTGTTAGCTGAATTGGGTGTAATTATTCTGTTGTTTGAAATTGGCCTAGAATCGGACCTCAGACAACTTAAGGAAGTCGGAATTCAAGCTGTTGTTGTCGCCTGTGTTGGCGTGGCAGTTCCCTTTGCCGCTGGTACTGCGGGCTTGATGATTTTCTTCCATACTGCGGCGATTCCAGCGATTTTTGCCGGGGCCGCTTTGACGGCAACTAGCATTGGCATTACATCGAAAGTTTTGTCGGAATTAGGACAACTAAAATCTAAAGAAGGTCAAATAATTGTCGGTGCGGCGGTGATTGATGATGTGCTAGGAATTATTGTCCTAGCTGTTGTTGCTAGCTTAGCTAAAACTGGTGAAATTGATGTGGTTAATGTCATTTATTTGATTGTTAGTGCCACTGCTTTTCTGCTAGGTTCGATTCTGTTGGGTGGTTTTTTCAACAAAACCTTTACTGGGGTTGTAGAGACACTCAAAACTCGTGGCAATATTGTGATTCCGGCATTTACTTTTGCCTACTTCATGGCATTTCTGGGTAATGCCATCCATCTGGAAGCGATTTTGGGTGCCTTTGCTGCGGGCTTGGTTTTGGATGAAAGCGATGCGCGCAATGAGTTGGATGAATTGGTGAAACCTATCGCCGATTTACTTGTACCCGTCTTTTTTGTGACGGTGGGAGCACGGGCGGATTTGGGAGTTTTGAACCCCACAGTCCCGGATAATCGGGCGGGACTTTTGATTGCTGTTTTCTTGATTTTGGTGGCGATTATTGGCAAGCTAGTTACAGGCTGGGTGGTTTTTGGTCAGCCGGGAATTAATCGATTGGCGATCGGAGTTGGGATGATTCCTCGCGGTGAAGTCGGGTTAGTTTTTGCAGGCATTGGTTCGGCGAGTGGGGTTCTTGATAAACCATTGGAAGTGTCAATTATTATCATGGTGATTCTAACAACATTTTTAGCCCCGCCATTTCTGCGGATTGCTTTTGGTGATTCCGTGGAACCGCCTGGGGAGGGGGAACCTTCTAAGGTCATATAGGACTTAAGGACTCCGACAAAGAAACCGGGTTTTTATTAAATTTGTGGACCGGAACGAAGTATTTTGGTAAAAAACCCGGTTTCTCGACTTCATAAGTAGAAGGAAGAAGGAAGAAGACTTATGCAGTCAGCTTTTCGGTCATTCGTAAGTTTCAATCCGGTGGTACTGAATTTTATTCCCTAGAACCTCCCTCAGTTAATGTTGACGCAGCCTGAGATTTTTCTCCGATAATTTCATGATTTTTATCCTCCAATGAATTCGACTGTTTCTCCCCTTTAATTTCAAATTGCCGATTTTTCAACTTAACTTTACCAGCCGAACTTTTAGCCTGAATTTTCTCGCCCACACCTTTAGTCTTAACTTCCCCTTTAGCACCTTTTGACTTAACCTTCACTCCAAAACCTTGAGATTTATTGCCTTTAGCCGCTGGGGATTTTTCTTCCGTTGCAGGCTTCTTAAACTCCTCGTCTAACTGGTCTAAAATTTCCTCTTGTTCGGGAGTATGTTCCGCTGCTTCCTCTACATTTCGGGGATTGTATTCATCCACCAACCGGGCTAACAATTCCGAAATTGACATACCCGCTGCGGCTGCTTTTTTAGATAAAAGAGCGTAGGTGTCCGTTTTAATCTTAATTTGTTTGAGCCGCAGTTCGGGATTGTTGTCAACCGTTTCGCTAATAGTAACTGCGGTAATCTTTTCTTTTGGCACTACATCCACAACTTCTTGCCATTTCTCCTCCAAAGGACAGTCGCCATATTGGTCGGTGACTGCGTGTTTAAACAAAGGGACAACCTGAGCAACGCAGCTAGGCAAAATATCAAATCCGGCTTTAATTAAGCGCAGACAAATGCCAGCAGCTTTGATGATTTGCGTACAGTAAAAATACTGCCTACCTAATGCTTGTTCGCAATATTTTTTAAAGGTTTTGAACTGGTCTTTATACAATCGCAGTCTTCGGATAGCATCCAGCATGATTCCTTGGCGCACGTAGTCTAGGAATCCCCTTTTTATTTCGCCAGTTAGGTATTCTAAATCGTGAAAGGGTGATTGATTCTGGATTTCTTCTTCAAAGTCTAGAAGGGGGCCTGCAAAGTGAAAGTTGAAGGCGACATCGCCTACATAGAAGTTGTCCGTGGATGTGGGCATAATTGGGAATAGTTCGAGGAAGGGAAGAATATCACAGAATTAGTGCGATCGCCAAGTACAGAAAAGTTTTTGTGTTAATGTTTAATACTTTGATACAATAAACCAAAGCGTTTCCACCGTCCGGCTACACAAGCCAACTTTCCGTTGTCCTATATTTAAAAGCATACTTGTAAAACTTGATCTTGTAAACAAGTTTGCTTGTAAATTTCTATGATATGTCTAAAAAGAAACAAGCTCAAGATTCCAAAGATATACCAGCACTGCAAATATTGCGAGAAGCTGCTGGTTTGTCACAATCGGCTTTAGCCAAGCAAATTCCTGACAAAACGGGCGCAAAAACTCTAACTCAGCAAGCAATCAGCAACTGGGAACGGGGAATAGACGAACCTGAACTCACAATTGTTCAAATGAAAGCCCTTTGCGAAGCCCTAGGAAAAACGCTGAACGATTTACCTAATGACTTAGGCCCACCAAATCGTGACTGATATCAAATCCTGACGGTGTTACGCGATCGCGATCGCACTTGCAATAAGTCTTAACTTGTTAGAAGCCGTTAAAACTTCATTTTCAACTGATAACAACTGTCAGCCAGTTGCATCAGTTCGCCCAGGCCCCAAGTCTCCCGATCGTTCAAAAGTTCCGTTAGTTGCTTCGGGATGGCTTCTAGACCCAGAAATGCCCCGCTGATGGCACAAGCCATTGCTGCGGTGGTATCCACATCGCCACCGACGGCGATGCTAGTACACAGAGTCTCCCAGTAATCTTGAGGGGTTCTCAAAAACGCATATAAACTCCACAAGACGCTACCTACGACAAAGGGTGAAATTCCTTGCCAAGAATGCTGGTAGTTTAACGGTAGTCCAGCTTTAGAAATCAGCTCTACCGCTGACTCTGGGGGCAATTTGACCAACTCAATCAAATCTTTCAGCAAAGCGGCAAAGGAAGAATCAACTTCTGCTACCCATTCGCTCAGTTGGCCCAGGAATGGCTCAGTTTCAATAGTGTCAGATTGAAGGGCGATCGCGACAGCCCCGGCGATCGCCACAGCACCCGCAGAACACCGCGAGTCTTGATGGGTAATGCGCCCTTGATCGCAAGCAGCTTGTATGAGCTGAGACGGGCGATCGTAGAATATTAAGCCGATCGGTCCTGCCCTCATAGCACTACCATTACCAGCACTGGGAGCAGGAGTGCCAGCTTCTTGCCAAGCAACGCCCCGAATCAGCCGGTTTGCAGCTTCTTCAGTCGATCGACCCCGCCCGACAATGCGTTCTTGAGCGAAAATGTCAGCAATACGAGTCGCGTAGTCCCTAGGGTCGAATTGACCACAAGCGAGATAGCTTTGAAGGAGTTCGCGGGCGAGTTGGGAATCGTCGGTATATTGACCAAAGGGGAAGCCGAAGCGATCGCGATCTTTGATTTTTTTGAGTCGAACTTCGTAGGTGACAAAGTTTTGGCAAACTTCGGGAGGATAGCCTTCAACTCTACAGCCTACAGCGTCGCCGAGGCACTGACCGATCAGACAACCTCTAAATTGTTCGAGACGCGGTACAATCATTTATCTGGCTTTAAGTATGTCTATCTAATCTTATGTTAAATCCCTCACTTATTTAAGAATTCGGGGATCTGGGTGTTCTATTTTTTTATTTCAAATACTATCTAGCGAAGTTCAACTATGTCCCGCCTATCTTCTGTCCTATTTTTTACTTTATTCTTACTATTTCCCACTGCGACAATTGCTCAAATTATCCCCGATCGCACTTTAGGCACTGAAAACTCCCGCACAGTCTCCGACACCATCAATAACCTACCATCAGACCGCATCGAAGGCGGTGCAACTCGCGGTGTTAATCTTTTTCACAGTTTCCGCGAATTCAACGTCGGTGAAGGCAGAGGCGCATATTTTGTCAATCCTAATGGAATTCTTAATATTTTCACCCGCATCACAGGCAGCAATCCTTCCAATATTTTAGGAACATTAGGAGTGCAAGGGAACGCCAACTTATTCTTACTCAATCCGCAAGGAATTGTCTTCGGCCCCAATGCTCGATTAGATTTACGCGGGTCATTTTTAGGCTCAACTGCTGATAGTATTGTTTTTAATAATGGCTTTGAATTTAGTAGCAAAAACCCTACGACAGTACCATTATTAGCGATTAATATTCCTGTGGGCTTGAGATTTCGAGACAATCCCGGCACAATTGTCAACTCTTCCCAAGCAATCGGCCCAACACCAACTTTACCACAACTTCCTATAGAAATTCCAGTTTCTAACAAACTTGGTTTAGCAGTAGATCCAGGTCAAACTTTAGCCTTAATTGGCGGAGACATTCAACTACAAGGCGGAAATCTCACAGCTTATAGCGGACAAATTCTTCTGGGTAGCGTGAAAAGTCCCGGTTTAGTGCAATTTGAACCAACAGCTTTAGGTCTGAATTTAAACTATGGGAATATTCAAAACTTCGGCAATATAGAAATGAACGGTGCATTTATCAATACCACCGGATTAGGAGGTGGAAAAATTGACATTAGAGGTGGAAATGTCACCCTCAGTAATTCGGGAATTTATGGATTGACACTAGGAAATATTGATGGTAGAGGGATTGACATCAATGCCCAAAACTTGCGAGTACAAGAGGGGTCACAAATTTTCACCACGACACTGGGAGATGGGAAAGGGAGCAATATCAACATCCACGCTACTGACTCAGTAGAAATGTTCGGGTTGGGAATTGAGGGCTATCAGCAGCTTACAGAAAATTTTCAGACATCTGGAACAGGCAACCCCTTTGTTTCGCAAATTGTTCTGTTCACTAGCACTATTGGCAGTGGAGCCGCAGGAGACATTAACATTGAAGCCGGACGGCTGTTGATGAGCAATGGGGTAGTGGCCGGTGCCCCCACCTTTGGTGCTGGGAATGGCGGAAATCTGACTATCCACGCCAACAACGTCGAACTCGTTAGTTCGACGCTCTATAACGGCACAACGAACGCAACCACTGGTCAAGGTGGAAACATTACTGTTGAAGCCCAACGGTTAATACTGCGCGATGGCGGTGCTTTTGCCAGCTTCAGTCTTAGTGATGGAGCATCGGGGAATATCGCGATTAAAGCGAGTGAATCTGTGGAATTGTCGGGGAGTCTCCCTGTAGGTTTAGGGCAAACTAGGCTCGGTACGAATACTTTTGAGGGGAATGGAAAAGGTGGGGATATTAGTATCGACACTAAACGGCTGACTGTTTCTAATGGAGCCACAATTAGTTTAACGACGGGTGCTATTTTTGGCGAAGTCGTGTTTTATACAAGTGGGGGGACGGGAGGAAATTTAACTGTGAGAGCCTCCGAGTCTATAGAAGTAAGCGGCGAGTCAAGATTTTTGGGGAATGCGGGCTATGTAGCAAGTTCTTTTGTTACTCAAACTGCAAGTTCTGGTAGAGGTGGAGATATCCGCCTCTCAACACCTAAACTAACTGTGCAGAATGGCGGCGTTATTTCTGCGGCTTCTCTGGGTATAGCAGATGCCGGAGATATTACAATTAATGCCGATCGCGTAGAAGTGCAAGGTATTGGGAGTAACAGTCGGTTGAGGAGTGCAATTGAGGCCTCGGCTGGTAGGGCGTTTAATGCTGTCAATTCCACTGCTAGCGGAAATGCAGGCTCGTTGAATTTGAATGCTAGTCAATTGATCCTTCGGGATAGTGCAGTGGTTAATGTTCAATCTTCAGGAACAGGTAGGGCTGGCAATATTAACGTTGTAGCTAACTCGATCGCCCTTGACAACAAAGCCAGCATTGATGGTACAACTGTATCTGGTACTGGGGCAAATATTAATCTGGAAGCGCGATCGATCCAGTTGCGCCGCGGCAGCAGAATTACCACTGATGCAGGTATTTCTGACGGTGGAAATATCAGAATTAATAGCGATATTTTGGTAGCTCTACCGCGAGAAAATAGCGACATTACAGCCAACGCTCGCACAGCTAGGGGCGGACAAGTTGCGGTTAATGTCCCGAATATCTTTGGCTTTACTACCATTAACCGAGAACAAGCTAGAAACACTTTAGGACTGAATGATGCGGAATTTGCCAATTTACAAGTAAATCCCACATCTTTAATTCCCACTAGCGATATCGCCGCCATTTCTCAACAGGCTGGCCCGGCCTTGCAAGGTGCGGTAACATTTAGCACTGCTGGTGTAAATCCCGCTCAAGGTTTAGTAGAACTACCTCAAAATGTTGTCGAGCGGGCTGCGTTAATTGTGGCTAATCCCTGCATACAAGGAGCGGGAAGTGAGTTTACAATTACTGGTAAAGGAGGAGTACCAGCCAACCCTAGTGATGCGCTTAATAGCGATTCTACCCAGTTTAGTTGGGTGGAACCAGCCAGAGGTGAAAGTCAGAATCTACAGGGTAAAAAAGCGGAAATAAAAATGCCACCACCAGCAGTTATTCCTGCTCAAGGTTGGGTGATGGATGCTCAAGGGCAAGTGACGCTGGTAGCATCTAATTCAATCGCTCAAGTTCCACAGCGCCAGAGGCGAATTTTGCCTGTTTGCCCGGAACGCTGAAATGGGGTCGATATCAAATCCGTTGGTATCGTCCTCTACTGCTACATAAGATTGACATAAAGCGGACAAGAATGACATCTCGGACACTTAAAACTTACTTCCTGCTTCTACGTAGGGAGTCGGCTCCTTCTACTCTACAGGCGTGAATTCAGGATTAGCCATCCT
>NZ_JBGJZU010000122.1:0-11250 GCF_041354475.1 Microcoleus sp. | reverse complement strand
ATGTCAACCCCCCCCTCGTACTCAACTCCCCCCTAGAAGTCAAAACCCCCCTCGAACTCAACTCCCCCCTCGAAGTCAACCCCCCCCTCGAAGTCAACCCCCTCCTCGAAGTCAACCCCCCCCTACCCCCCCCAAGGGGGGAAAATAAGGAACCCCCCCCAAGGGGGGAAAATAAGGAACCCCCCCCAAGGGGGGAAAATAAGGAACCCCCCCCAAGGGAGGAAAATAAGGAAACTCCACCCCCCCCTTGGGAGGAAAATAAGGAAACTCCCCCCTACTTCCCCCAAGGGGGGAATGAAGAAGAACCCCCCCCTACCCCCCCCAAGGGGGGAATGAAGAAGAACCTCCCCCAAGCGGTGAAGGAAGAAGATGCTTCTGCTACCTTTGAAAATTTAGAAGGATACTACCAGCAACTAGAAACTTTGTTGTTAAAAGTGGGATACTTGCATCCCCACACAGCAGCCAGCCGGATGGCAAAATTTCGCCATTTATATAATCGCGCCTATCCTTCCGTTGGGGAAGTCGCCATGTTGCGGGGCATCCTGCGGCAAGTAGAATGGGCGATCGGAAAAACTCACCCGATCGGTCCTGTTTCTGATACTCTGGATCAGGCGTTGCCCGATTATCCAGCTCAAAAGGCGAGCGAGCCCGATTAAAAATCAGCAATTTGAAGTGTACATTGGTGAAGGAGTAAGACGTGGCAGAGCGGTTTCCCAAGCGATCGATATTCTCAGAGATCTCCTCAATATCATCTCAGCAGTCGAGCAAAACAAATCAGTCTAGCAAATCAGGCCGCCGCGGTTCCACCCAATCGCAGAAACCAAAACCGCCAGCTTCCAGTCAAGCAAAAGAACCTTCGACTCTACCATTGGAACCACCAAGTGGCAGCAGAATTAGGGCAAATTCCCCTGCTAATCCCCCCGCAGAATTAAACACACCAGACTTTTTATCGAATCCCCAATCTCCAATTACGGGTAAAAAACCCCGAACCACCAAAACTCCCCAGTCGAAGAGCCGTCAATCTCCCAAAAAAGGCCTCGCTGCTGTAGATTTGTTCAATCCAGGGCCAACACCAGAAAATCTTAGTCCGGCCAGCAATCCCAACAGCCAGCTCAGACCGCCAACCACCCCTGCATCCCGTCCCGGAAGTCGCTCCCAGTCCCATCTAGGTCGCATTGCAGACACTGAAACGCCTCCCAAGGTCAAAAAACGCCCCGACCCCAAACAGCGCCCCCAAGCCAGCGATAAACCCCGCAAACGACCCACACCTAGCACGACACCACCGCTGGTGTACGCTACTCGTTTGTTGATTTTGGGAGTTGGGATGGCGGTGATTTGCGGGACAATGTTGTCAGTGGTGAATGCTGTGAGTCGATCGGGTTCCACAGCACAAGAACAGAACGCTCCAGGAGCTAATGGGCAAAAAACTCCCCCAGAAAGTGATAGCGCCGCAGCTACAACCCTAGCCCCCCCTGCACTGCAACTGAATCAAGAATTAGCCACCCTCAAAACGCAAGTTCAGGTTTTGACCACGGAAAACCCTAGCTTGACTGCGGGAGTATTCTTAGTCGATTTAGATAGTGGAAGCTACCTAAATGTTAACGGCGACACTACTTTTGCTTCAGCTAGTACGATTAAAGTGCCGATTTTAGTAGCTTTTTTCCAAGCTGTAGATGAGGGAAAAGTGCGACTAGATCAGATGTTGACCCTACGCGCCGAAGACATTGTGGGCGGTTCGGGAGAGATGCAAGACCAACCTCCGGGTACGAAGTATTCGGCTTTGGAAGTTGCCAAAAAAATGATTGTTGTCAGTGACAATACGGCGACAAATATGATGATTGAGTTGTTGGGAGGTGCAGAAGTTTTGAATCAGAAATTTGCAACCTGGGGTTTGAGGGCGACGGTTATTCGCAGTAAATTGCCGGATTTAGAGGGAACTAATACTACGAGTCCCAAGGATTTGATTAATATTATTGCCCAGATCGATCGGGGTAATTTGGTGTCAGTGAAATCGCGCGATCGCATTTTTCAAATCATGAGGCAAACTAAAAATGATAGTTTGCTACCCAAAGGTTTGGGGGATGAGGCAATTATTGCTCATAAAACGGGAAATATTAACACTTTGCTAGCCGATGCAGGGATGGTAGATTTGCCAAACGGCAAGCGTTATTTAGTGGCGGTAATGGTGAAACATTCCCCGGAAACAGAGAAGCCTGCTCAAAGTTTGATTCGCGATATTTCTCGGATGAGTTATCAGTATTTGAATGATGGAGAATCCACGGTTGATGCCAAAGTAAAACTTAAAAATTAAAACAGAAGGCAGAAGCCGCTTTAAAAAATTTTTTTGTTGTTACCGGATTTTTGGTTTAACTGCTGTATATCTGACAAACTATAAATCACTTTGCCCTATGAAACCAAACATCAGGCTTCCTTATCTGGTAGCATTATCAATTATGGCTGTTGGAGTCTGTCCCTCAGCGAGTAATGCCAATCCTTCTCCTCAAGGTGAATTCGACGAAATCACAGTTGTTTCCAATAATATCGAACTGAATCGGGCGAAAAACCTAGCTCGTCAAGCAGCAGAAGTCGCCAACGGTGGCTTGGGAGAATATCGAGCCGAACCTTCTATGCACGGTGTTTCTTCGGAAGCGCCGTTTGTAGACAATGGCGATGGTACTTGGACATTTTCTTTTAAAGGAAGCAGACCTGGTTCTTCTGTCTATAGGATAGAAAGCGTTGTTACTGTTTCTCGAAATGGACAGGTCAGAATTGATTACAACGGGCTGATTCGTAACTCCAACCAAATTTGATCGGCAATTTACCCACGGGTGAGGAGAAACCAGCTTGTTCGCTTGAGTCGAAATAGCAGTCGCCAAGGCGTTTTGGCGGTTGCTATATTTCTGGAAAAGCAGAACCCGTTTCGGCTAGGAAACTGCAACTGCTAAAAGTTCCGCTGCTTCTTTTTCATTCAATTCGTCAAGTTTCTGCCAAACCTGCTGCATCAACTCATCCAATCCCACTCGACTGACAGCGGAAATAGACAAAATTGGGGAGCCACTGACTTCTTGAAGTCTAGAAATCAAATTATCCATTTCTGCGCTTTCTAGATCGATCGCATCTACCTTATTAAAAGCCAAAATCTGCGGTCTATTTGCCAAACCTCGCCCGTAAGCTTTCAATTCTTCCCGAATTGTAATGTAATTCGCGATCGGGTCTTCATCGGTAACATCGATCAAATGCAGCAGTAACCGAGTTCGTTCAATGTGCCGCAAAAACTCATAACCCAGACCGGCACCTTCGTGAGCCCCTTCAATCAATCCTGGAATATCTGCAAAAACCGTACCGTCTCCCGTCGGTTTTCTGACTACGCCTAAATTCGGGACTAAAGTTGTAAACGGATAATCTGCTATCTTAGGACGAGCGGCGGATAAAGCAGAAATCAGGGTAGATTTGCCGGCATTTGGTAAACCAATAATTCCCACTTCAGCTAATAGCTTCAATTCCAGCCGCAGAAACTTGTGTTCTCCTTCTCCACCGGGCATGGCATAATCTGGAGCGCGGTTAGAATTGGTGAGAAAACATTTATTTCCCAAACCGCCTTTGCCGCCTTTGGCAACGCAAAAAGTCTGTCCGGGGGTTACTAAATCTGCTAAAATTGCCTGAGTTTCCGCGTCGTAAACTACAGTACCGCAGGGAACTTCAATTGTGCGATCGTCCCCACCAGCCCCGGTCATATTTTTCGGTGCACCGCGCTTCCCATCCTCAGCTTTAAAGATGCGGTTGTACTGAAAATCTAGCAGGGTTTGCAGACTTTCTACCGCCACCATAAATACTGAACCGCCCCGCCCGCCGGTGCCCCCGCTTGGCCCGCCCGCTGGTACATACTTTTCTCTGCGAAAAGCAACCATACCGTCGCCGCCTTTGCCGGCTGCGACTTGAATATCTGCTCGATCGATAAATTGCATAATTTAATTAGTAATTGGTTATTGGTTATTGGTTATTGGTTATTGGTTATTGGTTATTCCCCATGAACCATTGCCTATTCCCCATCAACCATTCCCGACTCAGTGGTCATTAGTAAGTAGCGGTTAATTATACCATTTGTGAGCATAATTCGCCTGTTTTGCAATATTAAGACCGCACAGTCTTCCTATTCCACGACTATGGGAGATTGGGTAGTTTCAACGCTACTAACTAATGAGTCCTGGCTGATGACTAACAATAGGACGAGATATCTTCCTTGCAATCATCGGCTAAATAGCACAGAGCTCGGAAGCGCATCCCCACCAACTGTTCGTAAAGCGGATTAATCTGGCACATCGCCGGAATGTGTACGATTTTGCGGCCAAATAACACAATATCTCGCTCAAACGGACACTGGGGCGGAATCATTTTGCAGACAAAGTGTGCCACCTTGGGGTCGTGAATTTCCCAGCCGTCGAGCCAGTCTTTGACTGGTTGTAGGACATCTTTGTGGGGTGGTTGCAGCGGTTTTGCACTGAGGGGTGTTGCCACATTCCACTCCACAGTGGCTGCTGAGCTTGCGGGTTTTTCTAGGGGGTATTCGGTTCCTTCCATGGTGTGTCGGAGAGCTTCTATCACTTTCACATTTTGACCTAATGCTGTACAAAATTTCTCTAGCAATTCATCTTCGCAAAGGGAATAAGTACCGTCTGCTAAAGCTACCATGACTGCGGTTCTCAAGAAATTTTCACCGTTGGCGGTACTTTTCCCTAACACACCAGCTAGTTCTTCTGGGGTAATTGGTTCAAAATCTGTCTCCAAAGATACTAAATTTAATTCATCGTGAGTTAGAGTCGCAATCAGTTGTTGCTCGTTTTCGTCAAAGTTGCCGTCAGCCCAAGCAATTGTCAGCAATCCGCGTAGCCATGCGGTAATCTCTTCGTTGGTACAGGCAGATTTCACGTTATTCATCAGTCTTTCCAATTCGATAGACCAGTCAATTTGTTGATTGGGAGTGGGATAAATATTCCCCCCAAAATTATTTTTACTACTTTTTTGTTCGATCGTTCTATTCGTTGAAGGTTTATCCCTGAAGATTGCTCGAAACGCTTGTAGTGGACGTGTTAAAAGCATATTTGTGTGTCAGGATTATCGCTGATCTAGCGAGAGAATTAATTAGCCGATGTTTTTCCCTCAGAATGTCATCTATCTTAAGGGATAAGTTTGTCCGATCTTAACTCTAGCTGCGCCAGTCTCGATCGAGCTTCACTCTTTGCATATTCTAGTACAATTTTTATTAATTTTTATGTACAAAAGCTACAAAACAAAAAATTAACCAAAACTTATGTTATTGGCTCGATCGCTATTCTTCGGTGTTTGCGCTTCTTAACTCCGGCGACACAAAATCCAGCGCAATTCCATCGGGGGGCGTCCATTGGCCATGGGAAAAACATCACGACCTGTGGCCCAACTGGCAAACCAGGGTGTCGGGGGCCAAGCTGCTTCCGGCAGATGGGTGCGTTCGTACTCAAATACCAATTCATTGGAGATGGGGGCTAGGGGCAAGCCTTCCATCGCCACAGTCAGTTCTTGGGGCGTAAATAAAGTAGACCAGGAAAGTTGGGCTACTTGTCGCACGAGGGGATCTGGTTGGTAGTCACCTACGGATAAAAATGTACTGAAGAGTAATAGACCTCCGGGACAGAGGGAATCGCACATTTTTGCTAGGAACAGCCGCACTTCGTCGCTGTCTCGAAAATGAGAGATGACTTCGGCGGCGACTGCAAGTTGGTAGCGAGCCGGTTTCATCCGCACTAAGGGGTCGAGTACATTGCCTAGTGTCACTGTGACTGGTAAGTTTTCGGCTGTCGCAGCAGTTTGTAACTGTTCTGCAAAAGCTGGGGTTAGTTCGATCGCATCGACAGCATAGCCCAATCTCGCCAAGGGCAAAGTGTTGCGGCCGGTACCAGCACCCACGTCCAAAATCCGCACGCGATCGGGACTTCCCAATTTAGCAACCGTTGTCATCAATTTGGCATCTGGATGGGAGCCGAATAGGGGAGCTTCCCTGGTATCTACCCAACTTTTATACTGTTCTCCTACTGTGGAGGTAGCCACGAGCACTTTGCAAGCTAAACCGGTTTGGGGAGGCTGAACTGACTCGTATTGAAGTATCAGCATCGAAGCAGTAGAAGACTGGTAGCCTTGTTCTAATTTGCTGGCTAACAGTTTGCTCAGTTCCTCTTTTCTGTCTGCTGGCAGAGGTCTGTCGAGAGTGCTGAATAGTTTTTCGATTGACTGGAGATAGTGGTTTAGCATCCCCGGTACACAGGGAAACACTATTTCTCCGCGAGCGGTAATTCGAGTATTAATTTTGTAGAGAATAGCTTGCTGGAGAATATCAGGATTTACTACCAGCGGTAGCTGCTCAGTTTGGTTGATTGTACTGTTGCCGCCCATAGATTCCGCTCAAGGAAAAAATAATTACATAGTTAACAGTTGACAGTTAACAGTTGACAGTTAACAGTTAACTGTTAACTGTGATTAGTTGCTGCCAGTAAAAGTCACGAGGGGGAATTTTGACTGAGCTTCATTCATTGGTCGCCGTCTGCCTTCCTCTTGCCAGTAGTTGATTACTTCTGTGGCTTGGTTGAGGACTTCGACGCGATCGTTGTCGGCAATCCAGTGTTTGGCTTCGAGTTCGTTTTTGAGATCTTCCCACGCATCCTTGCGGGGCCAGAAAAAGTAAGCTGTCAGCGGGCTAGTTCCTTTACCGACCACTTGGTCAACGGCGAGGGCAACATTCTCTTCTAGCCAGAGAACTTTTAAGATGAACTTGGACAAACAAACCTCCGGGGTTTCGATCGAACTTATTAAAAATTTCTACAATCGCTAAGCTTAGCATACTTTTGTCATTTTTACTTAAAATTCCGACATTGGCTCAGGTAAAATGCCAATAGTTAACTGCGGGTGGGGCACTGATGACAGCAGACAGAGCGATTGTAGTTTTTGATATTGATGGTGTGGTGCGGGATGTGTCTGGTTCTTACCGACGGGCGCTGGCGGATGCGGTGGAGCATTTCACGGGGGGTGCTTTTCGTCCCAATTCTATTGATATTGACTCTCTCAAGTCTGAGGGAGTGTGGAATAATGACTGGGAAGCTTCACAAGAGTTAGTTTACCGTTATTTTGAGGGAATGGGGCGATCGCGAACGGAAAGCGCGATCGACTATAACGAGTTAGTAGCATTTTTCCAAAGTCGCTATCGTGGCCCCGACGAGCAAAATTGGACTGGTTACATTGGCGACGAACCGCTGCTGCTAAGTCCGGCTTACCTGGAAAGTTTAACCACAGGTGGTATAGTTTGGGGCTTTTTTAGCGGGGCGATGCGGGATGAAGCTACCTATGTTTTGTCAGGGAAACTCGGCTTAAATTCCCCTGTATTAGTGGCGATGGAAGATGCACCGGGAAAACCCGATCCTACTGGACTATTTGCGACTATTGAAAAATTGGAAAACCTGAACGCTTTACCAGAAAGTTTGCCTGTGATTTATGCAGGGGATACTGTTGCAGATATTTACACTATTGTCAAAGCCAGTCAAGTACAACCGTCGCGAGTTTGGCTGGGAATTGGAATTTTGCCACCTCATGTTTTGGAGGATGCGGTGCGATGCCAAGCTTATACTGCGGCGCTACAAAATGCTGGTGCTGTCTCAGTATTGAGGAATGTTGAAGAGTTGACTCCGGCACTGGTTTGGGAATTGTTAAGGGTCATTGGAGATAGAGAATAGGGAATTGGGGATTGGGGATTGGGGATTGGGGATTGGGAATTGGGAATTGGTTACTCTAACGAACAAATAACCAATAACAAATAACCAATAACCAATAACTTTGGTATTATTTCAAGTTCAAGAATTTATCCAAAGCACTGACTGCAACTGGTGGCCAACGGCGGGTATTTTTAACCCAATCGAGGTCTTTGTAGCGGGAGTCGAGGCCGACGGCGGCAACCCAATTGCTCTCAGCTTCCCCACGCTGTCCCGCCTCCCACAGACAAGCGCTGAGGGCAGCTCTCATGTCGGCAAATTGGGGGTATCTGCGAACAATGTTTTTCATGTTGCGAATTGCTTCTTTGGTTTGTCCATTTTGATAAAGGGCGAGGGCGTGGTTGGCGCGAGCAAAGGCGTATTCAGGTGCTAGTTCAAAGGCTTTGTTGTAGTCGATAATTGCTTGTTTCCATTGACCTAAACCTGCTTCGGCGTTGCCTCGGTTGTTGTAGGCTGCTGGATCTTTTGGGTCTAATTCTAGTACATGATTGTAGTCGGCGATCGCTTCTTCCCACCGTCCTAAACCTTCTAAGGCTGTACCGCGGTTTAAGTACGGATCGGGAGCTTCGGGAACGAGTTCGATCGCTTTTTCGTAGTCGGCAATTGCTGCTTGTAGCTGGTTCTGACTTACTCTAGAATTACCACGGTTACTCCAAGCGGCTGCTTGATCGGGAAATTTGTCAATGATTTGAGTCCAAAAACTTTCAGCCAGGGGGAATTTGCCTTCGTTTGTCGCTTCAAAAGCTTTCTGAACGAGTTCTGCTAACTGCTGCTGGGGATCGGTAATATCTGTGGGTTGAACTTCTGCGGAGGCTGGCATTACATTTCCTACCCAAACTATCCCACTTACAACTAATACTGTCAAAAATGTCAAGAGCGATCGCATCATAGCTGTTGGTAGTTAAAACTTTACTTAACATATTATATTGTTAAGTCTTGACTAGATCGGGTAAGGGGAATTCTATGAAAAAACGCTTGCTAATTTTGGGAGGAACGGGGGATGCGACTGAACTGGCGGCGCGGGCTTCCCAAATCGCTAACTTGGAGGTGGTTTCTTCCCTAGCAGGACGCACTAAACAACCTTCCACCCCAACGGGTACGCTGCGAATTGGTGGGTTTGGGGGAGTAGGTGGACTGGGTGAGTATTTGACCGATCGCGCGATCGACTTGTTAATTGATGCGACTCATCCGTTTGCTGCTCAGATTTCGATGAATGCAGCCACCGCTGCTGCTGAATTTCAATTGCCACATTTGATGCTGGTGCGTCCTGCTTGGACTCCGGTGCAGGGCGATCGCTGGATTGAAGTCGAAAACCATGAACAGGCTGCCATGGCTTTATCTGAGCGATCGCAGCGCGTATTTCTCACTATTGGTAGACAGGAATTGACTGCTTTTTCTAGTCTGGATTCTATTTGGTTTTTAATTCGGGCGATCGAACCCCCAGCCCTAGGTATTTTATACCCTCAAAGCAAATTAATTTTAGCAAAGGGGCCTTTTTTCTTAGAAAATGAACGGGAATTGTTGCTCGAATATCAGATTGATACCATTGTCAGCAAAAACAGCGGTGGTGATGCGACTTATGCCAAAATTGTCGCGGCGCGGGAATTGGGAATTCCCGTGGTGATGGTGCAGAGGCCACCGATACCGGATGCGGAAGTCGTTACTGATGTCGAAGGGGCGATCGCTTGGCTGAAGAAACATTTAAATTAATTAAGTAGACTTTCTACTTCAAATAAATGAATAAAAAATATGTGATTCTTGCCTTAATTTCGGTGGTTTTAATTATAGGATTTAGCCTAATAAATTCTGTAACTTATGCTCGTAATTTAGGGGAGAAAAGTTTTGAATTTGCCTTAATTGGCGACTTGCCATACAGTGCAGAACAGGAAGCAAAATTTAGTAATTTGGTAGCAGACATCAATGGATCGCCAGCCGCTTTTGTTGTCCATGACGGCGACTTCAAAAACGGTTATACTGTCTGCGATGATGCAACTTTTGTCAGTGGGAAAGAATTATTTCAAAAATTTGATATTCCATTTATTCTGGTTTATGGCGACAACGAATGGACTGATTGTCACCGCTCAAATAATGGTAGTTACGATCCAGTAGAGAGACTAGCTAAACTGCGGGAAATTTTTACTCAAGGAAATCAAACTCAGGGAAAAAAGACTTTGACTCTGACTCGTCAAAGCGAGAATCCAAAGTTTACTAAATACCGTGAAAATATCCGTTGGAATTATCAGGAAATTATGTTTTGTGGGATTAATATTCCGGGAAGTAACAACAATTTTGGGCGCACTCCCGAAGGCGATCGAGAATATGCCGATCGCAATGCAGCTAACTTGGCTTGGATCGAAGAATCTTTTGCCCTAGCCTCCCGCAGCAAAAGACATTAAATAACAAGCATCCTGCCTGTTCCAAAGGAATTAGGAGAGATGTCTAATAATTGGTCACAGTGATAGGGAGCATCCCATTTTTGCAAATATATTCGTAGGGGTGAAGCATTCCGGCAGTAAGTCTATGCTTATAACTAATCAATTGTTTGCCGGAATGCTTCGCCTTTACAAAATTGGGATGCTCCCCAGTGATATCAGTTGAAAGATGCCGAGTGATGTTATACTCGAAATAGATAGCATTGCGGAACAGATTTATGAGCATCGCCACTGACCGCCTCACCCTTGAAGAATTTTTGAAACGGCCGGAAACCAAACCTGCTAGCGAATACATTGAGGGTGAAATTATCCAGAAACCGATGCCTAAAACAAAGCACAGCCGATTGCAATTAAGAACCTGCAACGCCATTAATCAGGTGACGGAAAATTCAAAGATCGCTTATGCTTTTCCAGAGTTGCGATGTACATTTGACGGTCGATCGATTGTTCCAGATATTGCGGTACTATTGTGGGAACAAATTCAATTTGATGAGAGTGGGGAACCCTTAGATGAAGTGCTAATTGCACCCTATTGGACTATCGAAATTCTCTCGCCACAACAAAGCTCAAATCGTATAACTAGAAAAATTATACACTGTCTCAAACATGGCTGTGAATTGGGGTTGTTAATCGATCCAGAAGATCGCTCGATTTTAGCGTTTTTACCAAACCAGGCACCGCAATTCTGCGAAGGAGGCGATCGCCTTCCCCTACCAGAAATAATTCCTCTGAATCTTACCGCCGAACAGGTGTTTGGGTGGTTGAAAATGAAGTGACATACTCCCACGTCAAGCCGAGTACAGCTATGACGTGGGCATCTTTGCAGCCCTACTAAGGGTATACAAAATTTCCTTCTGGTACGCTTCATCCATAGTTCCTACTACAGAAAGATTCCCACCACGGCGTTTTATACTGGGGAAAATGTCCAACCCCAGTCTCTTTAAATTAATCGCGGCATTAATATCGCGGTCAACCATCAGAGAGTTTTGCTCATCCCAATAATCTCGAATACTGCAATCGGTGAAAAT